>JALYXJ010000222.1 GCA_030947165.1 Gemmatimonadota bacterium | reverse complement strand
ACCGTGCGCCTGGCGAGCATGTCGGCCACGTTGATGCGGGCGTTCGCGCTGTCGAGGCGAGCATTCGCTTTGCGCGCCTCCACTTCCTTCACCATGCCGGCGCCCGCGCGCATGACCGCTGTCACGGGGTCGTCGTCGAGACGGACGCCGTAGGCGCCGGTGTACAGCACCGGCGAGGGTGGCGCGATGTACACGAGGCCGAGTGACCGGTCGGCGAAGGTGTACTCCGCCAGGTGATGGTGCGAGCCACATGCGGCGAGCACGCTCAGCGATGCGACACCCACGGCGCACGCCGCACTCGCGACTCGATCCGACGAGAATCTCCGCATCTGCGCTTCCTCGATAGCGAGAGGACTTCCACCCTGCTATAGGGACGGCTTGACGCCGAGCCCGTCACGGACCAGCCGGCGCCTCAGCCGGCGCGCAGGAGCATCGCGAAGTTGCTCTTCCACGGCCGGATGTACGCCTCGGCCACGATGCTGTCGCGACCGAACGCTTCTCTCGCCAGTGCGCGCAGCTCGTCCTCGGTGAGATAGTACACGTCGTCGCCGGTGAGATACCGGTCGGACAGCTCGCAGGCGAGGTGAATGGGGGTGCTGTGTCGTGCCCAGTCCTTGAAGATCATCCGGCCACCGGGCGCGAGAGCGGCGCGCGCGCTGGCCAGGATGCCGGCACGCAGCGAGGGCGGTACGTGATGGATGACGTCGGCGAGAATGACCAGATCGAATGCGCCGCGCTGCCGCGCCGCGACCTCGTCGACGCGCGCCTGGCGGAACTCCACCCGGCTGGCGTCGCCGCGGAAGAGGCGGCCGACGTTCGGCGCGATGTCGATCGCCGTTACGTGGGCGTGTGGAAAGCGCGTCAACAATCTCTCCGCCACAGCCCCTTCGCCGCAGCCGATCTCGAGGATGCTGGTGGCGTTCCCCCCCGTCCAGCGCTGCATCTGATCGACGAACGCGTCGAGGTCGATGAAGATCCGGCGATAGGCTTCCGTGACGTGCTGCTCGTAGGGGCCGAAGCTGCGACGGACCGTGGCGCCGAGGCTCATGTGGTTACCTGTCGTCCTGCGAAGAGTGATCGCCACGCGTGCAGCCGCGCGCCCACGCGCTCGACGATGCGGGAGTCCCTGAGATAACGGCGCCATCCGGAGGGACCGAGTCCTACGAGCGCGCCGATCGCGCGCGGGATGGCGCGATACGAGCCATGGAGCGATGCCGCCAGCGCCATGTTCACGGCGTTCGACGCGACCGACGCGCGCCGCACGGCGCGTCGTCGCCGCTCATCGACCAGCGATCCGATGTGCCGGTCGAGCACGATGTCCAACTGCCGCCGGAAGTCCGCGGTGTCCGCGCTCTTCGTCACCGTGAGCGAGCCGCCGTGCAGGCGGAACGACGCCAGCAGCTGGTCCAGGTAGACCGTGCTGCCCGTGCCGGCCAGCTTGAGGTAGAAGTCCCAGTCGCCCGTGTACCAGAGCGCAGGGTCGATGCCGCCCACGGCCAGCGCGGCATCACGTCGGAAGGTCGGCGAGGGTACGGCGATGAAGTTCTGCACCAGCAATCGCTCGAGCAGCTCCTGCGGCGCGTAGACCGTCGGCTCGGCCCGGAGCGGACAGGTCCACTGCCCGAGCGTTCGTCCGGCGGCGTCGATCAGTCGCGACGGATGGAGGACGAGCGCGGTGTCCGGATGCCGCTCGAGCGCGCGTCGCACGGCTCGCGCGCGGCCCGCGAGCCAGACGTCGTCATGGTGCAGCATGCAGACGTGGTCCGCTCGCGCTTCGCCGAACGCGAAGTTCGTCTTGCCGACCCAGTTGGGAAACTCGGGCCGTACGAACAGCCGGACGTCGAGCTCGCGCGCGAACTCGTCGACGATGGCGTGCGTCCCATCCGTCGATCCGCCGTCGATCACGACGCACTCGAACCCGCGCTCGTCCTGCGCGACGAGCGACGCGAACGTCTCGCGCAGGTAGCGCTCGCCGTTATAGGTGGGCATCACCACCGAGAGCCACGGCGGATTCACGCGACCCCCACGATGCGTGGCGGGTCGAACAGATTCTCCGGTCGGGCGCCGAATCGGAGCAGATCGCGGCGGCCATACTCGTCGGCGATGCGCTCGGCCAGCTCGCGAACGGTCGTCGCCACCCCCGAGCAAATGTTGACGGCACCCTGTCGATCGCTCAACGCGCACTCGGCGATCATCCGGCCCGCGTCGCGCACGTCGAGGAAATCCCGGACCTGATTGCCGCTCGTCAACTCGGCCGCCTCTCCTGCCGCCAGGCGGGACCGCAGATAGGGCACCAGGCGGCGTTCATCTTCGCCTTCGCCGTACAGGTAAAACAGGCGGCACCACGCCAGCTCGACGCCCTGCGCCGGCAGCAGACCAGCGAGCGCGAGGAAGGCGGCCGCCTTTGCCGAGGCATACGGCGACGCGGGACGCAGCGGCGTATCGACCGTCAGTGTCCCGACGCTCATGTCGTACTCGGCACACGACCCGATGCCCACCACGCGACGCACGCCGGCTCGGATTGCGCCCTTCGCGAGCTCGAGCGTCCCGCTCAGACAATCCATGTTCCGCGGTGACTGCAGATATTTGCCCGGCTCGGCGTACCAGCCGGCGTGCACGATCGTATCGACACCCTCGCCGGTGCGCGCCCACCAATCGGCGGTCTCCGCGAACAGATCCGGCGTCCAGATCACCCGCTCCGCGGGACGATGCTCGTCGATCGGTGCCGGACGGCCGCCGCGCACGACGACGCGCACGACCGCTCCGCGCTCGGCCAGCGCACGATGGATCTGGCGGCCGACGAAGCCCGTTGCTCCGGTGAGCAGCACGCGACGCGTCAACTGATCCGGAGGCTCGGCACGGCCACGACGAACTGGCCGCCCCAGCCGGAGATGAACGACAGCTGCGTCTTCACTTCCTCCGCGAGGTTCCAGGGAAGGATCACCACGTAGTCCGGCTTCCGCTGCGCGATGGCGTCGGGCGTGAGGATCGGGATATGGCTGCCGGGGAGAAACTTGCCCTGCTTCGACGGAGCGGCGTCGCAGACGAACGCGAGCAGGTCGCTCTTCACGCCGGCAAAGTTGAGCAGCGTATTGCCCTTGGCGGCGGCGCCGTACGCGGCGACGCTCTTGCCATCGCGACGGGCGTCGAGCAGGAACGAGAGCAGTCCGTCCTTTACGCGCTCGGCCACCTGCTGAAAGCGCGTGTAGAACGCGGGCGCCGTCATCCCGGCTGCCTCTTCCGTGGCGAGGAGCGTGGCGATTGACGGGCAGACGGGCTGGCGGCCCGTGTCGGCTCGCTGCGCGAACACGCGCAGGCTGCCGCCGTGGGTCGGCAGCTCGGCGACGTCGAAGACCTGGAGGCCGTTGTGCACGAAGATGCGCGTGACCGCGCTCAACGAGAGGTAGGAGTAGTGCTCGTGATACGCCGTATCGAACTGCGCCTGCTGGACCATCCGCATCAGGTGCGGAAACTCGAAGGTCGCCACGCCCGATGGCTTGAGGAGGTGCGCGAAGCCGGCGACGAAATCGTTGATGTCGGGCACGTGCGCCAGCACGTTGTTGGCGGCGATCAGATCGGCCGAACGGCCGGCGGCCGCGAGTGAGTCGGCCAGGCCGACGCCGAAGAACTCGCTCACGATCTCGATGCCCTTGGCGCGCGCCGCTGCCGCCGTGCTGAGGGTTGGCTCCACGCCGTAGGAGGGGATGCCGCGCTGCTGCACGTACTGGAGCAGATAGCCGTCGTTCGCGGCGATCTCCACCACCGTGCTGTCCTTCCCTAGCCGGAAGCGACGGACCATCGCATCGACGTAGCGCTCCGCGTGCGCCAGCCAAGACGTCGAGACGGAGCTGAAGTACGCGTAGTCGTCGGTGAACAGCGCTTCGCGACCGGCGTAATCGGCCGTCTGCACGAGCCAACAGCGCGTGCAGACCAGCACGCACAGTGGAAACCACGTCTCCGGCGCGTTCAACTGCTCACGCGACAGATACGCGTTCGACGGCGGAGCGCCGCCGAGGTCCAGGAAGCGCAGCGAGAGCTCGGCGGCGCAATGGCGACACCTCACAGCCGCTCTCCCTGATCGTCGGTCAGCATTGGATGGTTGGTGTCGCGCGGAGAGAGTTGACTGATCGGCAGCGGCCAGGCGATGGCGAGCCGAGGATCCATCGGGTTGACCCCCGCTTCCGCCTCCGGCGCGTAGGCGGCGGAATGCAGATAGAGCAGCTCGCAGTCGTCCGTCAGCGCCTGGAATCCGTGAGCGAAGCCCTCGGGGATCAACAGTGCACGACGGTTGCCGGCCGAGAGCTCCTCCGCGTGCCATCGCAGGAACGTCGGCGAGCCGGCGCGGAGATCGACCGCGACGTCCCAGATCGCCCCGCGCAGGCAGCTCACGAGCTTCATCTCGGCGTGCACCCCTGTCTGATGGTGCATCCCCCGCACCGTGCCCTTGCGTTGCGTGAGCGTGTGGTTGATCTGGGCGATCGGCTTTCGCCAGCCGGCCTGCGCCAGCTCGCTCGAGCAGAACAGGCGCGACAGGAATCCCCGGTGATCGCCAATCTGCGAGCGGTGCACGACGTACACTCCGGCGAGATCGGTCAGGACGATCGTGAGCTGACTCATCGAGCGGCGACCCCGTTCGCTGTCTCGAAGGCCGAGATGTCGGCGTCGCAGAGCGTTCGCGCGTCGGCGCCGGCGTGCTGCTCGCGATACCACCGCATCGTGCGCTCGATGGTGACATCGAGCGTCCAACGCGGATGAATGCCCAACTGTGCGCGGGCCTTGTCGATGTCGAGGGCGAGAAATCCCGCCTCGTGCGGGCCGGAGTCGCCCGTGCCCCACGCGACCGTCCCCATACCGAAGGCGCGCTGCGCCATCTCGACGACCGTTCGAACCGAGGCGGCGTCGTCCGCTTCCGGCCCGAAGTTGTACGCCCCCGCCAACGCCGGACGCTGCCAGAGCTGCTCGGCGAGACGCAGGTAGGCCGAAACAGGCTCCAATACGTGCTGCCAGGGTCGCGTGGACCCCGGGCGGCGAATCTGGAGCGTCCGCGCGTCGGTCCACGCCCGGACGGCGTCGGGGATCAACCGGTCTTCCGACCAATCTCCTCCGCCCACGACGTTTCCCGCGCGCGCCGAGGCGACCGCCACTCCGCGAGCGGCGAAGAAAGAATCGCGGTAGCTGCCGATCACCATCTCCGCCGCCGCTTTGCTCGCGCTGTACGGGTCGTGGCCGCCGAGGGGATCCGCTTCGCGATACGGCGTCGGCAACTCCTCGTTGCGGTACACCTTGTCCGTCGTGATTGCGACCACGGCCCGGACGGAGCTCAGGGTGCGCAGGGTCTCGAGCACATGCGCCGTGCCGAGCACGTTGGTGGCGAAGGTCTCGACCGGCTCCCGGTAGCTCGCGCGCACCAGTGGCTGGGCTGCGAGGTGGAACACGATCTCCGGGTCCGCCTCCCGGATCGTCGCCGCCGTCTCCGCCGCATCGCGGATGTCGCAGAAGCGGCTGCCGACGAGCGACGCGATTCCCGCGAGCGAGAACAGGTTGGGCGAGGTGGCGGGCGGGAGGCTCAGCCCGACGACATCGGCACCCATGCGATGCAGCCACAGCGCCATCCATGCGCCCTTAAAGCCCGTGTGGCCGGTGAGGAGCACGCGCCGGTCACGCCAGAAGCCCGGGTCGGGATTTCCCGCGATCACTTCCAGACTTTCCACGGAGCGACGCCCGAGGCCCAGAGCGCGTCGAGCTGCGTCTTGTCACGGAGCGTGTCCATCGGCTGCCAGAATCCCTGATGCTCGAACGCCATCAACTGCCCCTGTGCGGCGAGTTGGGTGAGGGGCTTGCTCTCCCAGCTCATGTCGTCCCCCTCGATGAGGTCGAGGCACCGGGGCGACAGCACGAAGAAGCCGCCATTGATCACACCGCCGTCGCCGCGCGGCTTCTCGGTGAAGCCGGTGACCCGGTCGCCGGTGCGCTGCAGCGCGCCATAGCGGCCGGGGGGCTGCACCGCGGTGATCGTCGCCAGCTTCCCGTGCGTGCGGTGAAAGTCGATCGAGGCGCGGATGTTCACGTCGCTCACTCCGTCGCCGTAGGTGAAGCAGAACGCCTCCTGATCGCGGATGTACTGTCCCACGCGCTTCAGGCGTCCACCGGTCATCGTGTCCTCGCCCGTGTCCACGAGCGTGACTTTCCAGGGCTCGGCGTTCCGCTGGTGCACTTCCATCCGGTTGCTCGACATGTCGAACGTCACGTCCGACATGTGGAGGAAGTAGTTGTTGAAGTACTCCTTGATCACGTAGCCCTTGTAGCCGCAGCAGATGACGAAGTCGCTGATGCCGTGCGCCGAATAGAGCTTCATGATGTGCCAGAGAATCGGCTTGCCGCCGATCTCGATCATGGGCTTGGGCTTGAGGTGCGTCTCCTCGGAGATCCGGGTGCCGAGTCCGCCGGCGAGAATCACGGCCTTCATGTGCCTGGCTTGTCGTTCGGTGGGCAGGAGCCAATCATACACACTAGACGAGCAAGGATGCTCGTGGCCACCATCCGCTCCGCGCCATGTACGCCATCGCCCTGATCCGTTATCGACGGCCACTTGACGAGGTGCTCCAGGTCCTCGACCGGCACCGTGCCTACCTGCAGGGGCTCAAGGAGGCCGGAACGCTCATCGCCTCCGGCCCACTCGACCCGCGCACCGGTGGCGCGCTTCTCGTCCGGGTGCCGGACAACGACGTGCATCGCGCGCTCGACGCGATCCGCGATGGCGATCCCTACGTCACCGCCGGCGTGGCGCAGTACGAGCTGATCCCCTGGGCGGTGCAGACCGGACGCGAGGACCTCGACAAGCTGTGACGTTGTCGTCCTGAGGGAGCGAAGCGACTGAAGGACCTGCACCTCCAGATCGTGTACGTGCAGGTCCTTCGCTACGCTCAGGACGACACTTCACCGGGCGCCCGCCAGCGCGAGCACGAGCAGCGTGGCCCACTGGGGTCCCTTCCAGCCCTCGGCGCCGTCGTCGTACCACTCGTCGAGCCCGTGGGCGCCGCCCCCGGACCCGCCGCCGTCGATCGTAATGCCCGGCAGCCCGAGCCCGATCGGCACGTTGGCGTCGGTGCTCGAGGTGCCGAGCGTGGGTGTCCAGCCAAGCGCGCGCGCGGCCTCGCGAGCCGTACGGACGATGCGAACCGTGTCGGGCTGGGAGCCGGCGGGGCGGATGCCGACCGTGTCGATCGCCAGGCTGAGCTTGTCCGTGGCCTTGGGCCAGCGGCCGTTTTCCGCCGCCAGGGCGTTCCTGAGCGCGCGTTGGAGCTTCGCGTCCAGGGCCGCGAGCGACGCCGCCGACTCCGACCGCAGGTCCACCTCCATCGAGGCGTCGAACGGAATCGAGTTCACCGACGTGCCGCCCTTGATGACGCCCACGTTGAACGTCGTCTTCGGTGACGTCGGCACCTTGAAGTCGGCGATCACCGCCATGGCGCGGCCGAGCGCGTGCGCGGGGTTGGGGTTGCCGAAGGCTCCGTAGCTGTGTCCGCCGCGGCCCTTGTACGTCACGCGATAACGGTTGCTCCCCACCGCGCGGCTGGTGATGTCGCCGCCGGTGCCGTCCACGGAGATGAAGTAGTCGATCTTGCCCGCCAGCTCCGTGGCGAACAGGTGGCGCGTGCCGCGGAGGTTGCCCGGCCCTTCCTCGCCCACGTTGCCGACGAAGACGATCGTGCCCGGCGTCTGGATGTTCGACCCCTGGAGGGCGCGCGCCACGGACAGCACCACGGTGAGCCCTCGGCAGTCGTCGCCGATCCCGCGACCGGTGTAGCGCGTCCCCTCCCGTTTCACCATTACGTCGGTGCCCTCGGGGAACACGGTGTCGAGGTGGCCCGCCAACACGACGGTGGGACCATTTCCGGTGCCCCGCCGCTCGCCGATCACGTTGCCCACGGCATCGACGCGCACATTGCTCAGCCCCAGCCGCTCGAACGCCGCCTTGTACGCCGCGCCCCGTGCGGCCTCCTTGAAGGGCGGTGCCGGGATCTCGCAGAGTGCGACCTGCTGATCCATCGTCCAGGCATTGCGCGCGCGAATGGAGTCGAGCGTGGCGCGCACGTCGGGGCGGCCGGCGAGACGGGCGACGTCCTGCGCAGCGACCGAGGAGGCAACGGCCGGGCTCACGAACAGGAGGACGGGGAGGACGCGATGAAGGCGCATGGACGATGGACGGTAGAGGCGGGCCGCGACGGACGGGACGTGCAACGTTACCTGGGGGATGAGTGCGAATGGAAGTCGTGCACCAGTGTTTGCCTGCCGGGGACTCCGAGCGTCCTTGATGCGTCCTCTCAACGGCTGCCAATGCTCAGCACTCTGCCCCATCGACCCCTGACGCCCACGCCGGACTCCGACGCGCCGGTGAAGCCCCGCTCCTCGTCCCGGGCTTCGATGGGTGACATCCGCGCCGTCACCGCGGCGGTCATCGTGACCGTGACCATGGCGTTCTTCGCGATGTTCGCCCGGCTCCAGATCATGGCCGGCGACCTCGCTCGGCCGCGCAAGGGCAACATCTTCTTCCGTCTCTACGCCATGCACGAGCAGCCCTTTCTGATCGTGCTCGCGCTGGTGGCGGTGATCGCCTACGTGGTCGTTCGCACCCGTCCGCCCGACCCGGTGTTCGCTCCTCCCCGCGACCGGGCCAGACAGCTGCGACCCACCAGGCAGTCGCTCGCGGTCATCGCGGTGCTCCTGTTGGTGGTGACCGTGGGCGTTGCGCATCTCGTCATGCACGGCCTCGCCTTCTCGATGGACGAGTTCAGCGCTGATTTCCAGGCGAAGCTGTTCGCCGCGGGCCAATGGCGGACGACCGTTCCAGCGGGGTGGCGGCCGTTCGCCGGCGCGATCGTACCGGTGTTCGTGCAGTACCGGTTCGACAGCGCGACCTGGTTCTCGATGTATCTCCCGGTCTATGCGCTGCTCAAGGCGCCGTTCGTGGCGGCCGGTATGTCGCTGCTGCTCAATCCCCTCCTCGCCGCGATCTCGGTGCTCGCGCTCGGCGCGATCGCGCAACGCCTCTGGCAGAATGAAGTGGCGCGCCCCTGGCTCGCCGTCGCCCTGCTGGTGACCTCGAGCCAGTTCATCGTGACGTCCGGCACGCAGTATTCGATGCCGGCGCACCTCTGCCTCAACCTCGTGTGGCTGTGGCTGTACCTGCGTGGCGACCGGTGGTCCTGGGC
>JALYXJ010000481.1 GCA_030947165.1 Gemmatimonadota bacterium | reverse complement strand
CTTGGTCTCCGAGTAGAACTCGTACACCTCCCAGCCCCCCTCTCGATGCCCGTTCCCTGTCTGCTTTACCCCCCCGAACGGCAGATGAGCCTCCGCGCCGATCGTCGGCGCGTTGATGTACGTGATGCCATTGTCCAACTCGCTGAAGGCGCGGAAGGCGAGATTCACGTCGCGCGTGTAGAGCGACGAGGACAGCCCGTACTTCACGCCGTTGTTGATCCGGAAGGCCTCGTCCGCGTCGTTTACGCGGAGCACGCTGAGGACGGGGCCGAAGATTTCCTCCTGCTCGATCCGCATCCCGGCCTCGACCCGCGCGAAGATCGTCGGCTCGAAGAAGTACCCGTTCTCCAATCCCTTCCCCTCGGCGCGCCGGCCCCCCGTCACCAGGTCCGCACCGTCCTTCTGCCCGATGTCGATGTACCGCTCGACCTTCTTGCGGGAGGTCTCGTGGATGAGCGGCCCCACGTCGGTTCCCTTCTTCCGACCATCTCCGAGCTTCATCCCGCGGGCTCGGTCGATGAGACGGCTCAGGAACTCATCGTGGATCGCCGTCTGGAGGATTAGACGGCTCGTCGCGGTACACCGTTGCCCCGTCGTGCCAAACGCCCCCCAGAGCACGCCGTCGAGCGCGAGGTCGAGGTCGGCATCGTCCAGCACGATCATCGCGTTCTTGCCGCCCATCTCGAGCGACAGCCGCTTGTGCATGCGGCCGCAGGTCTCGCCCACGAGGCTGCCCGTCGCCGTCGATCCCGTGAAGGAGATCAGCGGCACCTCCGGATGGTTCACGAGGGGCTCGCCGACGTCCTTCCCCACCCCGTGCACCAGCTGGATTACCTCGGGCGGCAGGCCGGCCTCGAGCATGATCTCCACGAGCGTGTGGCCCGTGTGCGGCACGTCCTCGCTCGGCTTGAACACGCACGCGTTCCCGCAGAGCAGCGCCGGAAACATCTTCCAGGTCGGGATGGCGAGCGGAAAGTTGAACGGGGCGATGATGCCGGCGACACCGATCGGGCGGCGAAAGCTCATCGCCCACTTGTTGGCCATCTCGCTGGGCACCGTCTTGCCCGCGAGCTGACGGCCCATCGTCGCGGCATAGTAGGCGGTGTCGATCCCCTCCTGCACGTCGCCGCGCGTCTCGGTGAGCGGCTTGCCCATCTCGCGCGTCATGAGGTCGGCGATCTCCTCCTTCCGCTGGGTGAGCAGATCGCCCACTCGGCGCAGCACGTCGCCGCGAGCGGGCGCCGGTATCTTGCGCCACAGCTCGAATCCACGCTTCGCCGAAGCGACGGCGCGTTCGACGTCGGCCGCGGTGGAAAGGGGAAAGTTGCCGATCAGGTCGTTCGTTTCCGCCGGATTGCGGTTCTCGAAATACGCGCCGCCGACCGGGGCTGACCACTGGCCGGCGATGAAATTCTGGTAGGTCTTGGACATGCGGTGAATCTAAACCGGCGTCCGGTGCCGCTAGAGGCCCGCCGGCGCGCCGTCCGCGCTATTGCGCCCTGCGGAGCACATTCGGCCCGGGTCCTGGTGCGGCCGAGCACGACCACCCAGCCGGCCGGCCCGCATCGGCTCTCGCGTATCCGGCGTGCGGCAGGATCTCGATCGCGCCGAGCACGATCCCCCAGACTACCAGCAGGAGCGAGAGCACGTGCGCCCGGGCCGTCCGATGCCGCCAGGTCCACACGCTGCTCCACAGCCCACCCAGCAGCACCACCGCCACCGCCACGAGGTATCCGCCGAGCCCCACGCCGCACTGTTTCGGGTAGGGCCAGAAGAGGATCCCCACGCCCAATGCCGCGGCGAGCGCGAGCCGAAGCAGGGCCGGCCAGCTGCGCGTCGACGCCCGCTCCGCGGCGACCTGCGCCTGGACCGCCGGCGGCGCGTTGCGGGGCGCCGCCGGGATGAGCGCCGAGTCGGACATCGACTCGAGCTGCCGATCGATCTTCTTGAGCTCCGCGTCCCAGTCACTCATGGCTCGCTCCCCCCCCGTCCTCGTCGTCCGCATTGGGGGCCAGGGCCGCAGGTACCGGGCCGCCCTCACGGCTCAATCCGTAGCGCTCGATCTTCTTGTAGAGATTCGAGCGCGGCATGTCGAGCGCGCGCGCCGTCTCGCTCACGTTCCAGTCGAAGGCGCGGAGCTTCGCGAGCAGATACGCACGTTCGGCCGCGTGCTTGAACTCCTCGAAGGTGGCCACGTCGAGCAGGCTGCCGAGGCCGCCTTCGCTCGTGTCGGCTCGCCGGCCGACGAGGCGATCCACGTCGTCGGCCGTGATGCGCGGCCCACTCGAGAGAATGAGCAGGCGCTCGATCGTGTTCCGCAGCTCGCGCACGTTGCCTGGCCAGTCGAGCTGCTGCAGCCGCGTCACGGCGTCGTCGCCCATGGCGCGAGGTGCGAGGCCGGCGCGCCCGGTCAGCTGGCCGATGAAATGGCCGATCAGGAGCGGGATGTCCTCGCGACGCTCGCGCAGCGGCGGCACGTGGATGGGCACGACGTTCAACCGGTAGTAGAGATCTTCGCGGAAGCGTCCCGCGGCGATCTCCGCCTCGACGTTCTTGTTCGTCGCCGCGAGCACGCGGACGTCCACCTGCACGGGCTTGGCGCCGCCGATGCGCGTCACCATGCCGTCCTGCAGCACGCGGAGCACTTTGGCCTGCGCGGCGAGGCTCATGTCGCCGACTTCGTCGAGAAACAACGTGCCGCCGTCGGCCTGCTCGAACTTGCCGGCGCGGTCCTGCACGGCCCCGGTGAAGGACCCCTTCATGTGGCCGAGCAGCTCGCTCTCGATCAACTCACTCGGAATCGCCGCGCAGTTCACCTCGACGAACGGTCCTTTCGCGCGCGGCGAGTTCGCATGGATCGCCTGCGCCACGAGCTCCTTACCGGTGCCGTTCTCGCCCGTCACGAGCACGCGGGCGGGGGTCTTCGCCACGAGCTCGATCTTCTCGGTCACGGCGCGGATCGCGTACGACGCCCCCACGATCTCGAACCGCGAGCGCACGGTGTCGCGCAGTCGAGCGTTCTCCTCGTGCAGGTCGAGATGCGCGAGGGCGTTGCGTAGGGTGACGAGGATACGATCGGTGTCGAGCGGCTTCTCGAGGATGTCGTACGCGCCGTGCTGCGTGGCCTCGACGGCGGTCTGGATGGTGGCGTGCCCGCTGATCATCACCACGACCGCGGTCGGATCCTGCTCGCGCAGCTTGCGCAGCGCCTCCAGCCCGTCGATGCCCGCCATCTTCACGTCCATGAACACGAGATGCGGCTTGAAGCGCGCATACTCGGCCAGGCCATCGACGGCGTTCGCCGCCGTCTTCACCGCGTAGCCCTCGAACTCGAGGAGCTGCCCGAGCGCGGCGCGAATTCCCTGCTCGTCGTCGACGATCAGGATGCGGCGGCTCATGGAATCGCGGTCGCGCCGGCCGTGGTCTTGTACAGCGTCACGCGACCATTGGCGATGCGGACGTCGGCCAGCGACTTCGGCGTGGGCACCGGCAGTGCGTTCTCCGGCACTCCGGGCGTCGTCTTGCCCTTGGTGATCTGCTTGACCAGTCGCGGAATGGCGGCGCGCGGGACGCTGACGTCGCGCAGCTTCACGTCGCGCAGCTCGAACGCGCTGAGACCGGGCCGAATGACATGGAAGCTGCCGCCGAGAGAGACGCGCTCCCGCTCGTTGAGCAGCCCGGCGAGCGGTCCGAGCACGCCGGAGCCGGCGATGTCCTTCGTCGGTACGATCGCGCGGACGTAGAGCACGTCGCCGATCACCGCGGCCTCCACGCTGTCCGCCGAGCCCGGGAATGCACCCCCCGCCGCCTGCACCACATACGACGCGATCTCGTCGGGTGCGAGGTTGACGAAGACCGGCCCCCGCGAGGATGCGAGACCGTCGATCGCGCGCCTGCCGCGCGCCCCCGCCTCGGGGGACAGGGGCTGCCAGGTCCGCTCCGGCGCCGACGCCCTCGCCGGCGACGAATCGCCGCGCGCCCGGGCACCCGGCACGATCTTCAGCCATTTCTCGCGCGTGAGCCATCCCGCACCGACGATCAGGAGCAGCACGGCCAGACATCCGAGACGTCGAAGACAACCACCCATCGATCAGGGTCCTCCCAGTGTCGCCGCGTGAATGCGGCCATAGTGCGCGTTCGCGCCGGTCGTGCTCTCGAGCAGCGTCAATCGGTCCACCACCGACGTTCCCGCGAAAGCTACCCGCCGCACCGCGCGCGCAAGTGCGCGCACACGGTCGATCGGCAGCGGCGCGCGCACACGCGCCAGGGTAATGTGCGGCCGGAACGCCCGCCCTTCCACCTCATACCCCACATCGGCGCAGGCGACTTCGAGATCGTGATGCAGCCACTCCAGCTTCGGCTCGCTCTCGACTCCCATCCATACGACGCGCGCGCGTCGAAAGTTCGGAAAAGCGCCGACGCCGCCGAGCGTCAGATCGAAATGGCGATGGCGGCCCGCGATGGAATCCGCGGCGGCCGCCAGGGCCACTGCGCCCGGCGCGTCCACCTCGCCCACGAACTTCATCGTCAGGTGCAGCTTTGGTGTTGCGACCCACGCCAGTTCCGGCTCCAGCACCCGCAGCGGCTCGACGGCGTGGTGCAACGCCTCCGCCACGGCGGGCTCCAGCTCAATGCCGAAGAACAGCCGCATGATCCGCGGTGTCGTCGATCCCCAGCTCCACCGCGACATGTGTGAAGCCGTGCTCGCGCGCGAGCGCGAGCACT
>JALYXJ010000214.1 GCA_030947165.1 Gemmatimonadota bacterium | reverse complement strand
GCTCCAGCTCGATCACCGACTCGAGCTGTCCTTCGTCCTCCTCCTCGGCCTTGCGCTGCAGGTCGGTGCCGGCATCGCCCGCCAGCTCCTCCCGGATGGCGTTCCGGACGTGCTTCTGCTTGTCGATTCGCGCCTTGTCTTCCTGCCGCCGCTGCCGGAATTCCTGCGTCATCCAGTCGTGGACGTCGTCTGCGGGCGGGCGCTTTCCTCCGGGTCGACTGGGAGTCCCCGTCTTCGGCGCCGTCGGGTCCGCCGGCGGCTTCGGGTCCTTGGGATCGTCGCTCACGTGGTGAAGATCGTGAGGAGGATCTGCGTCATGAAGTAATCGACGATGAGAATGGTGATGCTGGCCGTGACGACCGTGCGCGTGGTGGAGATGCCCACGCCCTCCGTGCCGCCGGTCGTGTTGAGACCGAAGAAGCATCCGGTGATCGCGATGATGCCGCCGAACACGAACGGCTTCGCGACGCCCTGCATGAAGTCATTCGGGATGTAGCGCAGGGTGAAGCCGCCGGCCGCGATCTGCTCCCACACCGTGCGCCAGTAGAGCGAGCTCGGGATCCCGACATAGAGCCACGCGATGACGTTCCCGCCGATGATGCCCACCATGTCGTTGATGATCGTCAGCACCGGGAGCATCACCAGCGCCGCGAGCACGCGGGGTGTCACCAGCTTCTTTATCGGGTCGGTGCCGAGGGTATTGAGGGCGTCGATCTGCTCGGTGACCTTCATCGAGCCGAGCTGGGCCGCGATCCCCGAGCCCACCCGGCCGGCGACCATGAGCCCGGCCAGCACCGGACCCAGCTCGCGGATCATCGAGGCCGCGACGAGCCGCCCGATGTAGATCGTTGCCCCGAAGGTCGCGAGCTGAACCGACGACTGCAGGGCGAGCACCATCCCGGTGAAGAAGCCGGTCAGCAGAACGATGCCGAGCGACTGGACGCCGATCGCGTCCATCTGCTGCACGAGGTCCCCACCGTAGAACGGCCGGGCGAAGATGAAGCCGAGCGACTTGCCGGCCAGGGTGAAGTACTCCTGGACGGTGAGCACGCGCTCCTTGGCCGCCCGGTTGAGCCGCTCGACAAAGCTAGACAATCGGGGAGGACCGAGGTGTGGGTGGACGACGGGTACGGCGGCGAATGGGCAAGGCGCGTGCCCGGTGGCACCGCCATGCCGATCACAGAAGCTAGGGCCCCAGGGTGCGCAGCGGGAGGGAGCGGCCTGCCGGAAGCCGTTGACCCCCGCTTCCGCCGCCGATACGTTCCGCGGCCATGCCCACCTCACTCGCGCGTGAGCGCCTGGTGGCGCTGCTCGGCGAGTCGGCGCGGCGTCGCATCGCCATCGTCGGCGACGCGATGCTCGACATCTACCTCCGTGGCGAGGTGGAGCGGATCTCGCCGGAGGCGCCGGTCCCCGTCGTCCGGGTGCGGGAGCGTACGCTCGCCCTGGGGGGGGCGGCGAACGTGGCCCAGAATGTCGCCGCCTTCGGCGCCCGCTGCGTTCTGGTGGCCGCCGTCGGGCGCGACTCGCCGGCTGAAAGAATCCGTCAGATGCTCGCGGGCATGGGTGCGGATGATGGCGCGCTGGTGGAGGTGGACCGGCCCACCACCACGAAGACACGCATCCTGGCCCGAGGGCAGCAGGTGGTCCGGTTCGACGAGGAGGAGGACGCCGACCTGGTGGGGGAGGAGCTCGCGGGGCTCCTCGCTCTCGTCGAGGCCTCGCTGGACGATGCCGACGCCCTGATTCTGGAGGACTACAACAAAGGCGTTCTGACACCGGCGGTCATCGAGCGGTCGATCGCGATCGCGCTCCGGCGGGGGATTCCGGTGATCGTGGATCCCAAGTATCGAAACTTCTTCCACTACCGCGGTGCGACGATCTTCAAGCCCAACCGGCGCGAGCTCGAGAGCGCGCTCGGAGCAGCGGTGGATCTGGATCACCCCGAGGCGCTGCCGGCCACGCTCGCTCGCCTGGGCGTGGCGCACTTGCTGCTCACCCTCGGGGAGCGTGGTATGGTGCTGGTGGGGCGTGAAGGAGAGGTTCATCGCGTCCCGACCACCGCACGCGACGTTTATGACGTCGTGGGTGCGGGCGACACGGTGACGGCGTATCTGGCTGGGATGATGGCCGCGGGCGCCAGCGCGACCGAAGCGGCGATCATCGCCAACTTCGCGGCCGGCGTGGAGGTCGGGAAGCTGGGCGCGGCGACGGTCTCGGCTGCGGAGGTCATCGCGGCCCACGACCACTTCTCCGGCTCGAGGAGCTGAGGTGAAGAAGGTACTGACGGTCATCGGCGCTCGACCGCAATTCGTCAAGGCCGCCGTCGTCTCACGGCAGCTCCGCCAGCGCGAGCAGGGACCTCCCTATCAGGAGATCGTGGTCCACACGGGCCAGCACTATGACGACATGATGAGCGACGTTTTCTTTCGGGAGCTCGAGATGCAGCCCCCGGCGAGGAACCTCGATGTGGGATCTCACGCTCCGGCGTCCCAGATCGCTCTCATGCTCGAGCGCCTCGATCCCATGGTGGTCGAAGAGCGGCCGGACGCCATGATGGTGTACGGCGACACGAACTCAACGCTGGCGGCTGCCATCGTCGCGATGCACCGGGATGTCCCGCTCATCCACATCGAGGCGGGAGAGCGGATCTTCCGGCGGGCAGAGGTGCCGGAAGAAGCGAACCGGGTGCTGACCGATCATGCATCGTCTCTCTGTCTCACCTCGACGCAGCGCGCATCGAGCAACCTGCGCCGCGAAGGGATGGGGCCCGACCGGGTGCGCTTCGTCGGCGATCCCATGTACGACCTCTTCTACTGGGCTCGATCGCACGTGGGCAGGATGGCGCGGGTGTCCCCGTCGTCCTTCGGGCTGGTCGAGGGCGAATACCATCTCGCCACCATCCACCGCGTGCAGAACACCTCGCGGGAGCTGCTGCTTTCGCTATTCGACGCGCTCGATCGAGCAGCCGAGCCGGTTCTGCTGCCGGTTCACCCCAGGGTTCGGCGGCTGCTGGATGAGTGGCACTGGCAGCCGCGCGGAAGCTTGCAACTGACGACACCCCTCGGCTACTTCGACTTTCTCGCCATGCTCCTCGCGTCGGACAAAGTCGTCACCGATTCCGGTGGCGTGACGCGGGAGGCGTTTTTTGCCCGCCGCCCGTGCATCATTCCCATGGAGAACAGCTGGTGGACGGAGATCGTCGAGGCCGGCTGGGCCGTCGAGACGGGGGACGATCCGAACGCGATTCTCGAGGCGCTCGAGAGCTTCGCTCCGCCAAACGAAGCTCCCGACGGGCTCTTTGGCGACGGCCAGAGCGGCGAGCACATCGTTCAGGAGGTGGAGCGTTTCCTCGGCGGCGGCGCCATCCGCGACGGCGCGTGGCACCCTCACGGAACCTTCGAGGTTCTGCCGAAGGTCAAAGCGTCGGCGTTCACGCACAGGAACTACCGCGCCTTTCTCACCCGCTTTCATGACGCCGGATATCATTTTGCCGCGTTCGAGGAGGCGCCGGCGCTGCTGGATGCGAAGAAGCCATTTGTCCTTCTGCGGCACGATGTCGACCTGGACCTCGGCCGGGCACTCGGCATGGCGGAGCTCGAGGCGTCGATGGGAGTCCATTCCACGTATTTCCTGCTGCTGCGGACCAACCACTACAACGTGCTCTCGGCCGAAGGCTCCGATCTCGTGCGGCGCATGCTCGCCTTCGGACATCACCTGGGCCTACACTTCGATGTTGCTGCCTACCCCCGGGCCAGCACAGCGGAGGACCTTGCGGTAGCGAGCGCACGCGAGATCGATATCATGGAGCGCTGGTTCGGGAGACGGATTACCATGGTGAGCTATCACCGGCCGAGCGCCCTCGTGC
>JALYXJ010000212.1 GCA_030947165.1 Gemmatimonadota bacterium | reverse complement strand
ACTCCGCACTCAACGAATGTCGCGGCCGAGGCAAGCGGTCCTCCGTGTTGGATACCGCTCTGCCTGAGGCCCGGACCGACCAGATCTTGAACGCCAAGGACGTAACGCACTCCGTACCGTCGTGCTTCGCCGGCGGCCACGACGCCTGCGCTCAGGGCGGGCATCGGGGCGAACACGACATCCGGAGGCGCCGCAGTTCGGCTCGTCGCCGCGCCGAGCATGAACGAGAGCTCGTAAACGGCACGACGTACAGCGTCCTGTGATCTGGGAACGAAGACGGGTCGCCGGTGCAGAAGAACACCGTTGCGTACTTCCGTCGACGGTCGACGGTCGACTCGCCACGCTGGATAGTGGGGCTGCGACGTGATGACCTCAACGACATGCCCACGAGCCTTCAGCCATTCGGCAAGCTCGGTGACGTACGGACCTATCCCGGTCGGCTCGGGCCAATAGTTCACCGACACGACCAACAGGTTCAACTCAGCGCCACACACGTCGGGTTCGCGGCCTTCACCTCACCCAGGGTTCGGCAATCGTAGATTCGGTGGCCCCTTCCCGACACGCATGCGTGGCTCCTTCAAACGCATCCATGTTCACCCCCGGCCCCTTGGGGCTGACGACGATGCAATCGCAAACACATGCGCAAGTGACCGGCCGCACCGACGGTCATCCAAGGCCGTCAATGACGGTCGCCGGCAGCTGTAGGGGCTCGTCGACGGAGCTGACGCTATCCCTCGGATGGCCAGCGCGGTTGGCCTACGTACTTTTGGTGACGGCTCGAAACGCCTTATGGATCCCACAACGAGCGCCGACCGCCACAATTGCGTCGCCGTGCGACCAGCTGACTCGTCACTCAAAGCAAGCAGGCGTTACCTGATCGTGAACGCGTATTCCGCGCAGAACATGGGCGACGCCGCGATCAACCTCGCGACGGTTGCGCTCGTACGCGCGCACGGTGCGGCGACGGTCCGCACGGCCGGCCGCTACCACCGCCACGACGATGCCTTCTACGCGCAGCACGACATCGCCACCGTGTCGCCGGCGATCCCGTTCGGTCCGCCGGGCGACGGCAGCCTCCCGCTGCGGGCGCTGCAATTCGCGGCGGGCACGATCTGGGCGGCGCTGCTGCTGATCCCGTTGACCCTCGGCCTGCCGGACCTCAGCGAGTCATTGGCCCGGTGGGCGAATGCCGACGGCCTGCTCGAGCTCCTCACGGCCGACGTCGTCGTGTTGGCCGGCGGCGGCTATCTGTTCTCGGCGAGGCGACGGATCAACGCGTCGCTCATCCACAGTCTCGCCGTCATCTGGCTTGCGCTTGCCGCGCGCAAACGGTTGGTGATGATGCCGCAGTCCATCGGTCCGCTGAAGGGGTCATTCGATCGATGGATCGTCAAGAAGACGCTCGCGCATGTGAGCCCGATCGTGGTCCGCGAGCAGACCGCGTTCGCGGAGCTCACCGCGCTCATGCATCCGGCCGACCTCCGCCTGTGTCCCGACGTCGCGCTGTACGGCTGGCCGCCGCAGCAGGCGCTCGCGCCGCGTCGCACCGGACGGCCCACCGTCGGCGTGCTCGTAATGGACTGGACCTGGGCTCGCGCAACAAGCCGTCGCGGTCTCGACCGCTACCGCCAGGAACTGCTGACCCTGATCACGGACCTCGGACGTGCCGACGTCGACGTGGTGCTTCTTGGGGGATGCAAGCTCCCGGAGCTTGGTCAGGACGACATGGTCGTGGCCCGGGAGATCGCCGACCTCGTGGCCGCCGCGACGGGGAGGGCCCCGGCGCTCGCGGAAGCGTCCGATCCCGATGCGTTCCGCTCACGCCTCGCGACGCTGGATGTGGTCGTGGGTACCCGGCTGCACAGCTGCCTGCTCGCCCTCGCGTGCGGCGTGCCGGCGATCGCGCTCGGCTACCAACCGAAGACCGCCGGCTCATACGAGCTCCTCGGGCTGCCGGAGCTGTACCACGACGTCGAGGCCTTCACGGCCGCCGATGTTGGCCGGCAGGTGAACGCCATCCTCAGAGACCAGACCGCGTGGAACGATCGCGTGGCGGGCGCAGCAGCACGCGCTCGGGCGCAGATCGAGAAGCTCTACGACGAGCTTCTCTAGCTCACCGCGCGTGCGGGGGATCGGCTATCGCTGGTTCCCGCAGCTCATGTTCCTGGCTCGGTATGTCGGGTACTTCGGCCGCCTGCCGAACCTGGTGCGCCCGCGGACGTTCACCGACAAGCTGCTTCTGCGGCTGCTCTTCGATCGCGATCCCCGGCTCACCTTCTTCGCCGACAAGGTCGCGGTCCGCGATTACGTGAGCGAGCGGCTCGGTGGCACGGAGCACCTGACGGCGCTCTACGCGGTCGTCGACGATCCGTCAACGATCCGCGACCTCGAGCTGCCATCCGCCTTTGCGATGAAGCCCAACCACCTGAGCGGCGCGGTGAAGCTCGTGACGGATGCGTCGTCGGTCGAGCGGGCCCAGCTCGAGGCGCTCGCCGCCGGATGGCTTCGCCGCAACTACTTCCACGAGACCGGCGAATGGGCGTACCGGGACATCCGGCCGCGGGTCATGTTCGAAGAGCTGTTGGACCCGGGCGGCATGCCGGTCGACTACAAGTTCCACTGCTTCAACGGCGAGCCTCGGTATCTCAGTCTCATCAGCGGCCGATTCAGCGGCGGGCCGCTCATGATCGACATCCACGACATGGCCTTTGGTCTCGTGCCGGCGCGGTTCGCCGATGAGCCGCCGTCATCGCCGCAGCGGACGACGCCGCCGCCGAACTGGGGGCACATGGTCGAGATCGCGCGGGCGCTCGCACGGGGCACCGAATTCATCCGGGTCGACCTGTACAACATCGATGGCCGGATCGTGTTCGGCGAGCTGACCAACTACCCCGGGTCGGGACTGCTGAAATTCATTCCGCCGGTCTGGGACCGAACGTATGGCGACTACTGGCGGCGCCAGTAGCTCCCGAGGGTCACGTCGTACGTCGGCGGGTCGTACTTCCGGAGACCGCCGGCCGGGTAATTGGTGAGCTCGCCGAACACGATGCGCCCCCCGAGGTTGTACAGGTCCACGCGGAGGAAATCCGTCCCGGTCGAGAGCGCGCGCACGATCTCGAGCATGCGATCGAGGTTCGGGGGCCGCTCCGCGTCACCTTCGATCGGGACCCAGCGCTCGCGCGCCCCCACCTGCTTGACCGGCAGCATCCGCAGCTCGGCGTCGTAGAACGTGTGCGTCGGGTCCGAGCCCATGAAGTCGCGCGCCACGCCGATCAGCCGGACCTCCCCGTCGAAGGCGTAGAAGCGGTAGTCCTTGGGCGGACGGCCCTCGTCCGAAAGGAGCTCTTCAAAGAGCACCCGGGGCCGGATGTCCCGATACGCCCATTCGCCGGCCTCGACGCCGAGGTTCTCGCGCAGCCACGACGCCGCGAGCGCGTTGAGCTCCGCCCGGTCGATCGACGCCGGATCCCGCACGAACTTCACGCGGCCGGACAGGTGGTTCGGCTTCATCACGAAGCGGTCCGGCAGCGCGAGCGAGCCGATCTCCTCGGGGCGCTCGATCACCGCGTACAGCGTCGTGAGGTGCTCCTCGCCGCCGAGCCGCTCCGCGACGTAGCTCCGGACCGCGTGTTTGTCGGCGAAGCGCGTGAGCTTGGGGTTGCGGTCGAAGAGCAGCTTCGCGAGCACATGCTCGGTGAACGTGCGCGGACGCCAGAGCCGGGGCAGCCGCCGGAACTGCCGGACGTACCGCTGGATGAGCATCGCCCACGGGAGGCGTCGCCAGAGGAGGGCCTTGACCTGTCTGCGCACCCGGACCTAATGCCAGTAGCTGCCGAGCGTCACATCAAAGGACGCCGGCTGGAACTTCCGAAGGCCGCCGGCCGGGTAGTTGGTGAGCTCGCCGAAGACGATCC
>JALYXJ010000211.1 GCA_030947165.1 Gemmatimonadota bacterium | reverse complement strand
TGATCGTGACGCGCGCTTCCGTGTTCTCGACCTGGAAGGCCGTGCGTGCCCGGATGGCCGCGAGCAGGTTCGGCAAGCTGGAGGGGTTCGCGTACCAGTCGCCGCCGCCGTCATACTGCAGGCGTGCGATGGTGAGACGCGGCGTCTCGCGGGCGCCCGCCAGCGGGAGAAGCACCGCGGCCGCCACAGCCGCACGGAAGAGAGGCCGGGTCAGCGTGCTCATTCGTGCGCCATGCGGTACGCGACGTTACGCGGCGCGCCGAGCTCCGCGGACAGCGCCGCGGCGATGTCGCGGGCCGTTCGGCCCTCCGCACGCAGTTCCGCGGCACGCGAACGGAGTAGCTCCTCGCTCGCGCCCGCCTGCTGCCCGGCGTCGGCTCCCGCAATTATGATAACGATCTCCCCGCGTGGCGATGCATCTGTATAGTACGCCGCGAGTTCCGAGACCGTTCCGCGACGCGTTTCCTCATAATGCTTGGTCAGCTCCCGGGCGACGACCGTTGCCCGGTCGGCGGCACCCGCGCTGGCGAGCTCAACCAATGTTTCTCCGACTCGGTTCGGCGACTCGTAGACGACTGAGGAATGCCTGGATCGCACGATCTCCTCGATCGCCGAACGGCGCTCGGCACCCTTGCGCGCCAGGAAGCCATAGAACGTGAAGCGATCCACGTCGAGCCCCGAGGCAACCAGTGCCGACAGGAGTGCCGACGCGCCGGGGATGGGGGACACGGCGACGCCGGCGTCGATCGCAGCGCGCACCAATCGGGCCCCGGGATCGGAGAGCAGTGGAGTGCCGGCATCGGAGACGAGCGCGAGGCTTTCGCCGCGCAACAGCCGCTCCACGAGACGGGGCGTGGTCTTCGCCTCGTTGTGCTCGTGATGCGCGACGAGCGGCGTCGTAATGTCGTACCGCTTCATCAGGTTCGCCGTGTGCCGCGTGTCCTCCGCCAGCACGGCGGACACCTGCTTCAGCGTCTCCACGGCGCGAAAAGAAAAATCCCCCATGTGACCAATGGGGGTGCTCACGACGTACAGCGTTCCCCGCCCCGGGTCGTTCAGGTCACCTTCCACGCGATCCGCTCATAGAGCCCCGCGCTCTGAAAGAGATGTCGTCGATCGTGCATGAGGTCGCGAAGCATGGCCGCCGGACCGTCGCCCGCCTGGTCGCCGGCTGCCCAGAGGAGCTCGTTGATCAGCGCGGCGATTCCCGCCGTGAGCGCATCGGCGTCGGCGACCACCGCGCGGGCCGGACGTCCACTGAAAGATAGCCCGTCGAGCGCCGGATGGGTGGTCAGCAGCGTCTGCCGCGCATGCTCGGCGATGGCCGGCGCACTCTCGCGTCCGTCGGCCACCAGCCGCAGCACGAGCGAGGTCGCGAGGTCGCGATAGGCCTGCACGAGCCCGGTGGGCGCCTGCACGGGAATGGGCGGCGGATGCGGCCATCGGCGCACGGTGAGGTGCAGCGCGCGCCGCTCCGCGTCGAAGAGCCGGCTCACGCGATCCACCATCGATCCGCCCTGCATGCCGGCGAGATAGGTGGTCTCCACCACCCCATTCCGGAACAGGAGGTAGTTCACCGCCCCTTCGTGCGCGATCTCGACCAGGCCGTCGAAGGTGGACGCCATGAGATACGGAAACAACGCGGCAGGATCGGTGGTGCGCAGCTCGGCGGGCCACGAGTCGGGCGCCGTGGTCTGCGTCGCGTACATGCAGGCCAGCTGGATGTCGTCGGTCTCGTGAAAGCAGATCTCGCCGTACTCGGGCTCGATCGGCACCTTCTCGACCGCCGCCCCGATGGCGATGGGCTGGAAGACATGGCCGTCGTGCAGGCAGGCGTTCACGAGCTCGCCGCCCTGGAGATAGAGCACGAGGAACTCCTCGGGCAGCCAGATCGCCACGTAGCCCGACACCCGCGCGCCGCGGTCGCGTTTCGCGTCGGTGAGGAGGTTTTTCACGTGGACGTAGGCCAGTCGGGTGCGCGGCAGCAGCACGCGCGTGCAGGGATACCGAAGGCCGGTGACGGTGGCGGGCATCAGGACGGGAAAAGGACCGGACTGGCTCTCACTACTGGGCGGCTGACGATAGGTGACGAGGAACGGGGCTCCCCGACCGCAGATTCAGCCTGTGGCGCCGCATCGAGCGGAGTACACCACTCCACTCGAGGACCACCACCACCGAATTATCGTCGGGCAACCCCGTTCTCTACACCGAGTCAACCGCTCCATCAGGAGGACGGTCGACGGGCCCAGCTGTCACGCCACGTGCTGCTTGAACTTGGCCTCGATCGCCTGGCGCGGCACCGCGCCGACGATCTGATCGACCACCTTGCCGCCCTTGAAGAACAGCAGCATGGGGATGGACCGCACGTTGAACTTCGTGGCCGTCTTGATGTTGGCGTCCACGTCGAGCTTGGTCACCTTGACCTGACCGTCGTAGTCCACGGCCAGCTGGTCCAGAATCGGCGCGATCATCCGGCATGGCCCACACCACGTCGCCCAGAAATCCACTACCGTGAGCCCATCGGCCTTCTCGACCTGCAGCTCGAAGTCCGCGTCCGTCACCGCCGTTGCGTTCGACATCCTTCTCCTCATCTCCTGGCGAGCCCTCCTTGAGGCTCGCCCCTGGAATTAGTATTCAGCGCCGCGCATCCAACTCC
>JALYXJ010000200.1 GCA_030947165.1 Gemmatimonadota bacterium | reverse complement strand
GCCGTACGCCGCGCCACGTCGAGCAAGGTGCCGCGCTCCTCGGCGCTCGCCGAGATGTCCAGGAACACGATCTCGTCGGCCCCTTCCCGCTCGTAGCGTGCGGCCAGCTCCACGGGGTCGCCCACGTCGCGAAGGTTCACGAACTGTGTTCCCTTGACCACGCGCCCGCCTTTGACGTCCAGACAGACCACGACGCGCCGGGTGAGCATCTACACCCCCTCGACGCGCAGCGCCACGCCGCCCTTGGTACTGAAGACGGCGTCGCTGCCCGATTCCGTCAACGCATCGCGCAAGGCGAGTCCCAGCGCCTTGAACGCCGCCTCCACCACGTGATGTCGATCCGTCCCGCGCAGCACGCGCAGATGCAGCGTCGCCCTGGCGTTGTCGCTGAACGAGCGCATCCAGTGGTCGTACAACCCACTCGGTAGCGGCCCGCGATAGAACGGGCGTCCGCCGAGATCGAGCGCACAGTGCACGAGCGCATCGTCCATCGGGATGGTGCGGTCGCCATAGCGTGCCGCGGTCGCGGGAAGGAGCGCAGCAACGGCTGCTCCCACGCAGATCGCTACGTCCTCGATCAGGTGATGCCGAAGATCGCCCGTGGCTTCGATCGTGACGTCGATCCCGCTATAGCGTGCGAAGGTCGCGAGCATGTGATCGAGAAACTGCTCACCCGTCGACACGGTCGCCCTTCCGCTGCCGCGCGTGAGCTCGCAGCGAATGGTGGTCTCCCTGGTCTCCCGAACCACGACGGTCATGTCGATCTCTCCGTGATGATGGACATCATTCGCTGAATTCACCTGCCACGACCACCGGGTCGAGCGCGCCGGTATACAGCGCCATGCCGATCACCACACCAGCCATGCCGCGGTGCTCGAGTGCCCGGAGGTCCTGCATCGTGGCGACCCCCCCTGACGCGAACACGGGAAAGTTGGACGCCTCGGCCACGTCTTCCATCAGCGGGAGGTCCGTGCCCTGCATCTGTCCTTCCCGATGCACCGCAGTGACGAGCAGGCCGCCCAGTGGCAGCCCGTTGAGCTCCTCCACGACGTCGAGGATGTCCACCGGCATCGTGCGGGACCAGCCGCGCGTCGTGACCCGTCGCTCGCGCACATCGCAGGCGACGATGATCTCTCCGGGATGGCGCGATGCCAGCCCGGCGATCCAGTCGGCGTCTTCGATCGCGCGGGTGCCCACGATGACCTGTGCCGCACCCGCCTCGAGCAGCTCCTCCACCGTTTCACCGGAGCGCACGCCACCGCCCACCTGCACGGGGACCCCCGCTTCCGTGAGCAGCACGCGCACCACACCGATGTTGGAGCCACGCTCGGTCGCGGCGTCGAGATCGACGACGTGCAGGCGGTTGAAGCCATAGCGCTCCCAGGAACGCGCCACCTCCACCGGGTTCTCCAGCCGAATGCGCTCCTCCTTGTACGAGCCGCCGACGAGCTGTACGCAGGCGCCGTCGCGCAGATCCACCGCGGGGATGGCGATCACTTGATTTTCTCCAGGGTGCGCGTGCTCTCGAGAAAGGCGCGGAGGAATTGCACGCCATCGGTGGAGCTCTTCTCCGGATGAAACTGTACGCCCACCGTGCGCGCTACTCGTACGGCCGCGGCAAATCGGTCGCCCTCGTGCTCCGTCCAGGCCGATACGACTCCGACATCTACCGGGCGACAGACGTAGCTGTTCGCGTAATAGGCCATCCGCAGCCGACTCTCAGCGAACAGCGGATCGTCGGCCACGGCCTCCACACCGTTCCAGCCGATCTGCGGCACGCGCACCGCTCGCAAGCGTGTGACCCGACCCGAAATCACGCCCAACCCAGCACCACCGCCCTCCTCGCTGCTGTCGAACAGCAGCTGCATGCCGAGGCAGATCCCGATGGTGGGAAGACCATCGAGAATTGCCGCCCGCATCGCGTCGCGCCCGGGCGCGAGTCGCTCCACGGCCGAGCCGAACGCGCCAACGCCTGGCAATACGAGGACGTCGGTCTCCACAGCCTGTGCGGCATCGGGCTCCACCCGGACCTGCACGCCCGACCCCTCGAGCGCCTTGGCCAACGAGTGGAGATTGCCCGCGCCGTAGTCGAAGATCGTGACGTTCATGCAAGCGCCTCAGCGAGTACGCCAAGCACCTGCTCCATGATCTTCCACGGCCCGACGCCGATGCGGAGGGCCTCACCGTTCGAGCCGGCGAGCAGGGGCAGATCGCGCGGCAGGCCGGCGAACGCACGCACGAGCACTCCTCGAGCGCGCATGTGGGCCGCGAGCGTCGTGGCACGTGCGGTGGGCACGAACACGAAGTTGGCCGACGACGGCAACGATGCCAAGCCGAGGGCACGCAGTCTCTCGATCATGCGCTCCCGATTCTCCACGGCCAGCGCAGCGTGCCGGCGCACCCACTCCAGCCCTTCATCGCCGGGCTCGAGCGCGGCGAGCACCGCCCGCTCGGCCAGTGCATTCACCTTGTACGGTCCGCGCGCACGCTCGACCATCCCAACCACCTCCCGGCTCCCCACGCCATAGCCGACGCGCAAGCCCGCGATCCCGAACGCCTTCGAGAAGGTGCGTGTCACGATGAGTCGATCGTACCGCGTCACGAGGTCCACGAACGTTTCCGGCGCGAACTCCGCGTAGGCCTCATCGAGCAGGACCACGCCGCTCGCATGCGCGACGACGTACTCGATCGACGTACGAGAAAGAGACGTCGCCGTTGGATTGTTGGGCGAGCACAGGTAGGTGATCTTCGCGCCGATATGCACCAATCGCTCGGCGTCCACGTCGTACGTGGACGTGAGCGGAATGGCCACCGGCTCCAGTCCGTTGAGCCGTGCGAAGGTCGGAATCATGGAGAAGGTCGGCACGGACAGGGCGATGCGATCGTCCGGCGCCCCGAACGCTCGCATGGTGGCGTCGATCACGTCATCGGAGCCGCAGCCCGTGACGATTCCGATGTCGGTCGATCGCTCCAGCTTCACGTAACGCAGGATCGCATTGCGAAGGGGCGCGGAGTAGAGCGACGGATAACGCGTGAGCGCGGAGAGCGGCGCGTCGCGCAGGGCGCGCAGTACGGCCGGAGGCGTGCCCCACAGATTCGTGTTGTCGCTCACGTCGATCGCGCAGTCGGCCAGATCGGGCGCATAGAGCGGCAGTGCACGCACGGCAGCGCGGGCGAGCTGGCTCATACCGCGCCCCCGGCACGCCATGCACGCGCCGCCGCGGCATGCCCTGGAAGCCCCTCCGCATCGGCGAAGATGGCCACATCGTCGGCGAGCCGAGCAGCAGCCAACGGCGACACCCGCTGATACGTGGTCCACCGCACGAAGTCGAGTGTGGAGAGCCCCGAATAGCCGCGAGTGAGTCCGCCAGTCGGCAGCACGTGGTTGGCACCCGTCATGTAGTCTCCGAATGCCACGGAAGCGCTGGAACCCACGAACACCGTGCCGGCATTCCGCAGCCGTGCGAGCACCGTGTTCGGGTCGGCGACGACGAGCTGCAGATGCTCGGCCGCATACGCGTTGGCGAATTCGATCGCGCCGTCCAGCGAATCCGACCAGAGGATCGCACCCTGTCCAGCGAGCGAGGCCGCGATGATCTCGCCACGCGGCTGAGACGGCAGCAACTCGGCGATGGCTTCAGTGATAGCCTGCGCCGTTGTCTCGTGCGTCGTCACCGCCACGACCGCCGCGAGCGGATCATGCTCGGCTTGCGCGAGCAGCTCGCGCGCGACCCCCACTGGATCCGCCGTCTCGTCACACAGCACGAGCAGCTCGCTCGGGCCCGCGGGGGAATCGATTGCCACGACACTCGACACCTGCAGCTTGGCCTCCGCCACGTAGGCGTTTCCCGGCCCGACGATCCGATCCACACGAGGCACGGACTCGGTCCCATACGCCATCGCCGCGACCGCTCCTGCACCGCCGAGCGCGAACACCCGATCCGCACCAGCCAGCGCGGCGGCGGCGAGTACCACGGGCCACGGACGCCCACTCTGGCGAACCGACGGTGAGCACAGGACGATCTCGCCCACGCCGGCCACGCGCGCCGGTATGATGCCCATCAATACGCTGCTCGGATACGCCGCGCGCCCACCGGGTGCGTAGACACCGACCCGGCCCAGCGGATCGGGCCGCCGCCCCACCACGATGCCCGGCTCGCTCTCGCATTCCTGCGCCAGCGGCAGGAATGCGCGGTGCACCCGCAGCACGTTGCCGGCCGAGCGCTCCATGGCGCGGCGCAGCGACGCGTCGAGACCGTCGAGCGCGTGTGTCCATTCGCGGCGCGGCACGTCGAGCGCATCGAGCGCCACGCCGTCGAATTCGGCGGCCATCGCCCGGAGCGCCGCATCCCCGTCGCGACGAACGCGTGAGAGAATCGCCGCGGTCTGCTCGCGCACGCCGGCGTTGTCCGATGTCGTGCGCTCGAACAGCGCACGCCGATCGCTCGCATCGAGCGCGCGAATCTCCCCTTCCCACCTGAAGGCCGGCAGTCCCACCGCGGAGCTCATGCCATCAGCCTCTCGATGCGCGTGACGAGGATGCCCTCGGCGCCGAGCGCCTTCAGGTCGGCGATGGTGCGGTAGATCGTGGCGGCGCCCACGACGGCGTGTACCGCCACGTACTGTCCGCCGTTCATGATGTTGATCACGGTGGGTCCGTTCAGTCCGGGGACGACGCGCTTCACCTCGTCGAGGCGCGTACGAGGAACGTTCGCCATCACGTACCGCTTGCCGCGCGCGGCGATCACGCTGCCGAGAGCGGCGACCAACTCGTCCAGGGCTCGGGCGCGAAGTGCATCGGAGCGAATGCGCGGTGCGGCGATGAGCCGGGCGGACGACTCGAGCACCGTGGCCACCTCGCGCAATCCATTCACACGCAGCGTGGATCCGGTAGAGACGAGATCCACGATGACGTCGGCGATCCCGATGTGTGGGGCGATCTCGGCGGCGCCCGTTACCGGCACGATCTCCACGCGCTGGCCGCGGTCGGCGAAGAACCCCTCGGTGACGCGCGGAAACACCGTGGCGACGCGCATTCCTGGCGAGATGTCGTCAATCTTGGCGACGCCACTGTCGTCCTTGGCCGCGACGGCCAGGCGGCAGCGACCGAACTCGAGATCGGCGAGCTCGTCGAGGGCACGGCCGGACTCGCGTACGAGATCGAGACCGGTTACGCCGGCGTCGGCGGCACCGTCGGCGACGAATTCGGGAATGTCCTGCGCGCGTACGAACAACGCCTGGAACTCACCGCCGAGTGATGCGGTGAGGGCACGCGGTCCAGCGGCGCGGATCTCCAGTCCGGCGTCGGTGAACAGCTCGCGGGCCTCTTCGGCCAGCCGCCCCTTGTTTGGAAGTGCAATGCGAAGCATATCGTGGGGCCGCGAGGCCTCGAAGGGTGTCGCGCCGGCGCGGTACGATGCAGCCGGCAACAAAAAAAAGCCCGTCCGAAGGGACGGGCCGAGAGCCGACCGGCTGATGCGCCGGGTGAGAAGCTGTCCGCTCTACCCGTGCACGCGCGCGTCGCCCCAGCCCGTCGGGCCGTGGTGATGATGCACGTGATGGTGGCAAGTGCGAACGAGCGACATGCTGGGAAGGTAGCCGACCTCCTGGGGCGGCGTCAACGTCGCGGCGCGCGCTGTGCAGCGGAGGCGAATCGCCCGAGGCGTGGATTGTCGAGAGAGAATTGCGCGACGGCCAGCTTGTGAATAAATTCACAATACTCGGCGGGGCCCCGCCGAGTAGTACCTCAACGATCAAGTTTTGGGAGGCCAACAGAAATGCGGTTCTACGGTATTGCGC
>JALYXJ010000156.1 GCA_030947165.1 Gemmatimonadota bacterium | reverse complement strand
CGGCCACGCAGGCGACCTTGCCGGCGATCATCACGTCGGTGGCGCGCTTGATGCCGTCGACCAGCGATTCGCGACAGCCGTAGAGGTTGTCGAACTTGCTCTTCGTCACCGCGTCATTGACGTTGATCGCCGGGAAGCGAAGCGTGCCGGCATTCATCATCTCGTAGAGGCGGTGCACCCCCGTGGTCGTCTCCTCGGACACGCCGCGGATATCCGCCGCGACCTTCGTCCAACGGCCGGAATTGCGCTGCAGTTCGGTGCGCAGCAGGTCGAGAATCACCCCCCACTCCTCGCTGTCGGTGGCCGGATCGAACGCGGGCACGACGCCCGTCTTCTCGTAATCCGCGCCGCGATGCACGAGCAGCGTGGCGTCGCCACCATCATCCAGCAGCAGGTTCGGACCGGTGCCGTCAGGCCACATCAGCGCCTGCTCGGTGCACCACCAGTACTCCTCGAGCGTCTCGCCCTTCCACGCAAACACCGCCACACCCTTGGGGTTGTCCACCGTACCGTGCTTGCCGACCGCCGCCGCGGCGGCCGCATGGTCTTGCGTGCTGAAGATGTTGCAGCTCACCCACCGCACATCGGCCCCGAGCTCGACGAGCGTCTCGATGAGCACCGCCGTCTGCACCGTCATGTGCAGCGAGCCCATGATCTTCGCCCCCGCGAGGGGCTTCTTTCCCTTGTGTTCAGCGCGAATGGCCATGAGGCCGGGCATCTCCTGCTCGGCAAGCCGGATCTCCTTGCGGCCGAATTCGGCGAGCGAGATGTCGGCGACCTTGAAGGCCGGCCGATCGAGAGGAGTCAGAGTGGATGGACGCTGGGTGGTTGCCATGAGAGTGTGAACGGTGAACGGTGAGCCGTGAACGATGAGATCAGGAAAGCGAGAGGTCCGCGCGCTTGGTCGCGCGCGCCGTGAAGAGTCCCGGCCCTTTCGCATGCGGGTCAGGAGGAAGCGGGACGACGCACGGGCTCGCGAACCCGACGTCCTCCATCCAGGCGGCGAGCTGCTGCTCGTCGAAGCCGAGCCAGAGGTGGCCCATGGTGGTGCGATACTCGTCGCGCTCGTGGGGCAGTATGTCGACCACCAGCAGGCGCCCCCCCGGACGGAGCACCCGCGCCGCCTCGGCGAGAACCTCCATCGGATCGACGACGAAGTGCAGCACGAGCGACAGCACGGCGACGTCGGCTGATCCGTCGTCGATCGGGAGATCCTCGAGTCGGCCGCTGCGGAGATCGACGTTCGCGTGGCCGGCCAGTCGTCGCCGAGCGGCGGAGAGCATGGCCGTCGACTCATCGACTGCCACCACCTGCTTGACGTAGGGTGCGAGGGCCTCAGTGGTCTGCCCGGTGCCACAGCCCAGATCGGCCACCGTCCAGTTGGGATCGACCAGGGCGATCAACGGGTCGAGATCGGCGCGGCTGCCATAGAGCTCCGCCCGAACCTTGTCCCACTGGCCGGCGCGGCTGGTGAAGAACGCCTGCGACGTGCTTCGCCGCTCGAGCAGTATCCGCTCGGCGCGCGTGAGATCATGCTTGGCCGACGCGGTCGCACCGACCTGCTCCCGCACGAGATGCCACAGACGCCGAGCGCCCGGATCGAGGGCCGTGCCAGGCATAGCGTATCGCCGGCTCGTCCCTTCGGCGCGGGCGGTGACCCACCCCTCGTCCGCGAGCGTCTTGAGGTGCCGGCTCACCGTGCTCTGTGGGAGCTGAAGCGCGCTGCACAGCTCGCCCACGGTCAGCTCGTGGCGGTCGAGCAGCAGCAGCAGCCGACTCCTGGTGGGGTCGGCCAGCGCCGAGAGGCGATCGAAGATCGGGCGGGCCTGTATCATCCGTATATCCGGATGAAAGGTTGCTTGTCTGGCACCGCACGTCAAGGCCCAATTGGCCCTTTTTTTCGACCTATCGGTCGTGTCGGAAGTCGTCGGGGCGGGGGATGATCGGCATCCGCACCGTCGTGGCATGCGGATCGGCGCGCGGCTGCGGCGCGGGGGTCGCCACCTGACAGAGGCGGTAGAGGTGATCGCCCGTCAGGTGAGCCCAATCCTCCGGGACCTGGGCCAGCCGCCGGCGCTCGGTGCCATCTTCGCGCTCGAACACCAGCCAGCCGTTCCGGTAGCTCGAGTCCATCAGATGCGCTCGCGCGGCCGGCGTGTCCACCTTCCACACCCGCCAGCTATTCCCGCGTGCATCCTTGAAAATCAGCAGTCCCACGGTCCCTCCCATCAGCCTCGACGACGCGTTCGAGTCGTCGAAGGGGCAAATTGCATTCCGATCACTGCGGTCGCTTCCCGAATTGGCGACCGCGTCGATGACTCGGGCCCTCGGCGACGATCGTCATCGCATTGCCGAGGGCGGCACGACGAGACATACTCTGCGCTCGCGAGCATCTCCGTCTCGATACCCACCATGACCGATCCCCTGTTCCGCGATTCACCGCTCACGCGCCGAGGATTTCTCGGCACCGCCACGACCGCCGTCGCGATGTCGGGGATCTCGAGCATACACATGAAAGTCGAGTCCGCTAGGGCACGGCCGTTGGCGGTCCCGGCTGTGCCGGCGTTCGAGCTCGAGGAGAAAACCATCGCCGAGCTGCAGGCGGGCATGCAGAGCGGACAGTACTCGGCCCGCTCGCTGGTGGCGCAGTACATCGCACGCATTGACGAGCTCGACCGACAGGGGCCAACACTTCGGCACGTGCTGGAGACGAATCCGGAGGGGCTCGCGATCGCCGACGCGCTGGACGTCGAGCGGAGAGCGGGGCGGGTCCGCGGCCCGTTGCACGGCATCCCGGTTCTCGTGAAGGATAACATCGACACCGCCGATCGGATGTCGACGTCGGCCGGATCGCTGGCACTCGCGGGCTCACGTGCGGCCCGCGACGCGTTCATCGTCGAGCGGCTGCGCTCTGCAGGCGCGGTCATCCTCGGCAAGACGAATCTCAGCGAGTGGGCGAACTTCCGCTCCACGCACTCCTGTAGCGGATGGTCCGGCCGCGGCGGCCAGGGCCACAATCCCTACGCGCTCGATCGGACGCCGTCGGGCTCGAGCTCCGGCTCCGCCGGTGCGGTCGCGTCGAGCTACTGCGCGGTCGCGGTGGGCACCGAGACCGACGGCTCCGTCACCTCGCCCGCCGCCGCCTGCTCGCTCGTGGGAATGAAGCCGACGGTCGGGCTCGTGAGCCGCCGCGGCATCATCCCGATCGCCCACTCGCAGGACACGGCTGGTCCGATGACGCGTACGGTGACCGACGCGGCGATCCTGCTGGGAGCCCTCGCCGGTGTGGATCCTCGCGACGTCGCGACGCGCTCGAGCAAGGTCGCGGCGAACACCGACTACACTCGCTTCCTCGACGCCGGTGGCCTGAGCGGTGCGCGCATCGGCGTCGCCCGCAAGGAATTTACCGGCTTCAGCCGAGCGACCGACGCGGCGTTCGAGGCGGCGTTGCGCGCGATGAAGGATCGGGGCGCCGTGCTCGTCGATCCGGCTGACATCGCGACGCTCGGGCAGTTCGGTGACGCTGAATACCAGGTTCTGCTGTACGAGTTCAAGGCCGACCTCGAGAGCTATCTGCGCGAACTTCCGACCGGGGCACGCGCGCGCACGCTCGACGACCTCATCGCCTTCAACCGGGCGCACGCCACCGAGGAGATGCCCTACTTCGGGCAGGAGATCTTCGAGCGCGCCGCGAAGATGGGACCGCTGTCCAGTGCCGGATATCGGAAGGCACTCGCCAAGTGCCGTCTGTTGTCGCGCACGAAAGGACTGGACGCGACATTCGCCAAGCATCGCCTCGACGCCCTGGTCGCACCCACCCAGGGCGCCCCGCCACTCACCGATCTGGTGAATGGCGACCCGAACGGTCCGAGCAGCACGTCGCCGTGCGCGGTCGCCGGCTACCCGGCGATCACGGTGCCGATGGGCTACACGTTTGGGCTGCCGCTCGGAATCACTTTCATGGGCCTCGCGTGGAGCGAGCCCACGCTGCTCAAGCTCGCGTATGCATTCGAGCAGGCCACGAAAGTCCGGCGTGCGCCCCGCTTTCTTCCCACGGCCGATCTCCGCGCGCCCTGAGGTGAACCCGCTCGGCGCAACGACGCAACCATGCACTCGGGGTAAAACAGGATCGGGGCCCGGCGATTCGTCGGGCCCCGTTCCATTTGCCGCGCCGAGCGTGGTGGCTCAGTGCAGGTTCGGGTTGTTCAACCGTTCGACATCCGAACGAGGAGCGCGCGGGAACGGATCGTGGGCGGGACCGTCGATGGGCTTCTCGCGCAGGAGGCCATGCGCCCCGGCGCGTGGACCACTGCTGCACGCCGCGTACGCCGGGGTGGCCCATCGCCCTCATGGTCTGGATGCTGCCGGGCGCGGAGTCGGCGAAGCTCGTGGTCATCGTCATCATGACCTATCTCGTGGGACTGGGCGGCTTCGCCCATGTGCTCCCGGGCGCCAGCGAGGTGTTCTACGCGGGCGTACGGGGCGAGGCGTCATGGACACAGATCGTCGGCGGATACCTGCTTCCCACGCTCGTCGGCAACACCATTGGGGGCGTCGCGATGGTCGCAGCGCTCAATCATGCCCAGGCGACGAGCGGGGAGGAAGGCTGATCGCACCAGGGCCGAAAACAGGAGAGCGATGAGGGCGGGACGGTGATATAGTTGGTTCGGCTTTCTCCCCACCCGCCATGTCCCGAGCTCACGTGCTGCCCCCACCCGTCCCCGATCAGGGCGACATCGCCCCCGTGTTCAACACCCTGCGGCGCCTCGTGCATTCCATGCACGCTGCCTCACGCGAGACGGAGCGCCGACTCGGCGTCACGGGCGCGCAGCTCTTCGTGCTCACCCAGCTTCGCACCACGCCGTCGCTCTCCATCAACGCGCTCGCCGAGCGCACGATGACGCATCAGAGCACGGTGTCGGTGGTGGTGCGACGGCTCGTCCGCCGGAAGCTCGTCAAGAAGGTGCGCGCGGCCGATGATGGGCGCCGCGTGGAGCTCACCCTCACACCGGCCGGCGCCACCCTGCTTCGCAAGGCACCCGAGGTGATGCAGGTGCGGCTCGCGCGCGCCATCGAGTCCCTCCAGCCGGAGGACCGACACGCCCTCGAGCGCGGCCTCGGCCACCTCGCGACCGGCCCTTCGCAGCTCGGATTCTACCGCACGCAGATTTCGCTCGACGGCGAATAACATTCGCGCGCGGATTTTGCTGCTCAGACGACACGCACCC
>JALYXJ010000151.1 GCA_030947165.1 Gemmatimonadota bacterium | reverse complement strand
GTCCTGAATACCTGTTCTTCACGTCCGGAAGAACGGGAATCTCGACATCTATGGCATGGCGGCGGACGGCAGCGCGCAGACCAGGTCGACGACCGCCCCCGCGGTGGACCAGAGCGCCGATTGGTCCCCGTTCTAATCCAGAGTCGCGTTCATGTCCAACCGCGACGGCCATTACCACATCTTCGTCATGACGGAGCTCGGTTTGGGGATTCGACCGCTCACGACCACCGACGCCGACGACGGCTTTTCCCGCTGGTCGCCCGACGGGTCGCGGATCCTGTTCACGTCGGTGCGCGTCGGGACCTCCGAGCTCTACGTGATGCGCGCTGACGGGAGCGATCAGACCCGATTGACCCATGACTTTGGAAACGTCTCCGGCGGCGCCTGGTCGCCGGACGGATCGCGCATCGCATTCGTCTCGGGGCGAACGGGAGCCACGGAGATCTACATCATGCAGGCCGACGGCACGAACCCCGTCCGCATCACCTCCGATGGCACGCTCCTGGGGAGCCGGCTCTCCTGGTCACCGGACGGCTCGAGGATCGCCTTTCACGTGTACGTCGGCGACTTCGCGACCGTCGATGTCATCAACGTCGACGGCACGAATCAGACACAGCTGACGCACGATCCTTCGCTCAATCGGTTTGCTACCTGGTCGCCGGACGGACTCCGCATCGCCTTCACGAGCGACCGCGATGGCGACGAGGAGATCTATTTCATGAACGCGGACGGCACGGGCGTCACGCGCGTCACGCACAGCCCTGGCCTGGACGTGGTCGAGGCGTGGCGTCGTTGAGCGTTGGACGACATGGCGCCGCTTCACCGTCACTCCTACATTCGCCCGCGTGAAGACCCAGTACTACACCGCCTCCAGCCTCGATGGCTTCATCGCCGGCCCGAACGACTCGCTCGACTGGCTCTTCCCGCTCGGCGACCCCGAGGAAACGAGCTACCCGACGTTCATCAAGGACGTGGGCGCGCTCGCCATGGGCTCCGCGACATACGAGTGGATGCTGCGTCATGCCGTGGGACCCGAGGCCGATCGACCGGAGGCGTGGCCGTACGAGCAGCCGACGTGGGTGTTCACGTCCCGTACGCTGCCGACCGTGCCGGGCGCGGACATTCGATTCGCCCGCGGCGACGTCCGGCCCGTGCATCGGGAGATGGCGACGGCGGCCGCCGGGAAGAATGTGTGGATCGTCGGGGGCGGCGAACTGGTCGGGCAGTTCTACGACGCCGGGCTGCTCGACGAGATGTTCGTCCAGATCGGCTCAGTGACACTCGGCGCCGGTACGCCGCTCCTGCCGAGAGCGATCACGAGCCCGCCACTCCGCCTCCTGTCGGTGAGAGCGGTCGGCACCGCGTTCGCGGAGCTGCACTATGCGGTCCCCTCGCGATCCTGACTTGGGCGTCGGCTGCCGCGCGTGGAGTGACGCACGATCGAGCAACCGTCATCGGGTTTCGATCCTGAGGCACCCTGACGATCATGTAGAGAATCCGTGGGCGGCTCCGACAATGGAGTACAGGCGCCATCACGGCGCCCACATCCAAGGAGACCGAGCCATGTCGAACATCCAGGCGCAACCCCGGACCCGAGGGATCAACGGCGAGCTCGATACCGCAACGTCGCGCCGGCGCTGGCGGAGCGTCGGCGCCGTCGTCGCCGGCTTCCTCACGGTCGCCGTGCTGTCGCTCGTCACCGACGAAGTCCTGCATCTGCTTCATGTGTATCAACCGTGGGGGCAGCCGATGTACGAGCCCGGCCTCAATCTGCTGGCGCTGGCGTACCGTTCGGTCTTCACCGTCGCCGGCATGTACCTCACGGCGAAGCTCGCGCCGCGCGCGCCGATGCGTCACGCGCTGATCGGCGGGGCGATCGGGACCGTCGTCGCCGGGGCCGGCGCAGTTGCAACGGTGCCGATGAATCTGGGACCCGCGTGGTATCCGATCGCGCTCGCCGTCACGGCGCTGCCGTTGGCGTGGTTGGGTGGGGCGTTGTATGTCGCCCGGGCCGAAAGAGCAGCTGAACGACACTAGCAGGGCGCAGAGGAGGACGAACGACACCAGCCAAAGAATGCACGGACACGACGGAAAGGCAGGAAACGGCGAATCAAGCACACCAGGCAGGGCACTGGTGCCTGACGGCATCCCGTAAACCTCAAAGCATTTGCTTCGTGGGGTTGTGGGGCTGGCCCTCGAGCACCAGACCCAGCCCATCGTAGGGCGATCCGTCGTTTCCTGCCTCTTCCGTAGTTGCCCCGAATTCAGTTGCAGTGCCGTTACATGAAGCGCATCATGGTGTGCGCAGGCGCGGTTCTTCGGCAAGTGCAGGTCCTTTACTGCGCTCAGGACGACACCGTGTGTAGCGGGAGCCAAAATGATTGTCATTCGGCAAAGCGTGGACGCTGACGTCGCAGCGATCCTGGCGATCATCAACGACGCCGCGAACGCCTATCGCGGCGTGATCCCGGCCGATCGCTGGCATGAGCCGTACATGTCGGCGGACGAGCTGGCGAGCGAGATGGCTGGCGGCGTCGCGTTCTGGGTCGCGGAGCAGGACGGGCGCCTGCTCGGCGTGATGGGCATGCAGGACAAGGGCGACGTCGTACTGGTGCGACACGCGTACGTGGCGACGACGGCACAGCGGAGCGGCGTGGGCACACGCCTCCTGCGCCATGCGGAAGCACTCGTCGACAAGCCCATTCTCATTGGCACCTGGGCAGCTGCCTCGTGGGCGATCGAGTTCTATCGACGGAATGGATTCGAAGTCGTGCCGAGCGATCACAAGGACCGGCTGCTCCGCAGGTACTGGTCGATCCCGGCGAGGCAGGTCGAGACGTCGGTCGTGCTGGCCAATGAGCGGTGGGCGGCGGCCCGGACACCCGCAATCCGCTGATTGCTCTTCTCGGGAGGTAGCGTGCATTGGCTTGGCTCTGCATGGCTGCATGGACTGATCGCGGTGGCAGTGATCGTCTGGGCCTTCTGGCCGGAGATGCAGATCATCCGGCGCTCGTCGGCACGGCAGCGCTCCGCCGCCACACCGCGAGATCCATCCTTCCGGTGGATGCTCCTCATGCAGAACGCCGGCGTAGGTGGGGCACTCGTGGCAGCCGTGTTTCTCCCGCAGTTCGGTCTTCGTGACGCTCGGGAGACATTGTTCTGGAGCGGCATCGCGCTCATCATCGCCGGAAGCCTGCTCCGGCGTCATTGCTGGCGCATGTTGGGCTCGGATTTCACCGGCGACGTCGAGGTCCGGGCCGAGCAGCGGGTGGTGGAGCGCGGCGCATATCGGTGGGTGCGTCATCCCTCGTATACGGCTGGCCTCATGATGATGGCGGGGATCGGGCTCGTGCTCAGCAACTGGCTCAGCCTCCTGCTCATCGTCCTCTCGTCGGCCGCCGGCTACGCCTACCGCGTGCATGTCGAAGAGGCGGCGTTGGTAGAGACGCTTGGTGATTCGTACCGGAGCTACATGGACCGCACCCGGCGATTCATCCCCTACCTCGTCTGATGGTCGCGGGCCATACGCTGGTGATGTCACTCCGCACGCACGCCCGTCTCTGCATCGCGCTCTTCATCGTGTCGGCGGCCTTTCCCGTCGTCGCGGGCGTGCTCAACCGCAGCCGCCCGTCGCCCTGGTTGGGTGGCGCCGACGTGGCGATTGCGGCGATCCTCTTCTGCACGACGGCGATTCTCGCGACACGCGCACAGCCGGCGATCACCGACGCGCATCGCGTTGCGGCGCTGCGGGTGACGCACCGCCTCATCCTGTTGATCCCCGTGCTGCTGGTGGCCTACTTCCTGGTAGGCTCGCGCATCGACTGGACGGTGCTCGTGATCGGGTTGGCGTGGCGCGGGTGGCTGGCACTCTACTCCTTGCCCGCCGTGATGGCGGCGCTCGATAGCGGGAGGGCGTCACGCGAGCATGCCGCCTGAGGACGCGCCGCAACCGACGAGCGATGCCGATGGCGGTGTTTTCCTCACGGGCGAATGGCGCCATCTCGTCATGCTCAACTACCGTGTCGATCCCGCACTGCTCCAGCCTTATGTGCCGGCGGGCACGACGCTCGACAGTTGGGAGGGCGCCACGTTCCTGAGCGTCGTCGGCTTCCTGTTTCATCGCACGCGCGTTGTCGGACTCCACATCCCCTGGCACCGGAACTTCGAGGAGGTCAACCTGCGCTTCTACGTCCGCCGCGAGGTTGATGGCGAGGTGCGTCGGGCAGTGACGTTCATCAGTGAGCTCGTGCCGCGCCGGGCCGTCGCGGCTCTCGCATGGTTCTCGTACAACGAGCCATATCGCGCCCTGCCGATGCGGCACCGCATCGATCTGCGACCGCTGGCCGCCGATCCCGCGGGTGCGCCGAGCCGAGTGGAGTATGCGTGGCGTCAGCCGTCGGGGTGGAGCTCGTTGATGGTCGAGACGTCGGGTTCGCTGCAGCCCGTCGTCGCCGGCTCGGAGGCCGAATTCATCACGGAGCACTACTGGGGCTACACGCGTCAGCGCGACGGCGGGACGGTTGAGTATCGGGTGACGCATCCGCGGTGGCGGACGTGGACCGTGGACCGGGCGGTGCTCACCGGCAACCTCGCCGAGCTTCATGGTGCGAAATTCGGCGCCGTACTCAGCGCGGCCCCCGGCTCCGCATTTCTCGCGGACGGCTCACCGATCGCCGTCCACATGCCCCGACGACTCAGGCTGTGAGTCGCGTATCGCCGTCTTCGCAAGCAGATTTATCGACGATCAGGATCGGAGTCATCCTATGGCAACCCAGGCAGCGGTCCGTCGAATTGCATTGTCGCTTCCGGAGACGGAAGAGGCCGCGGATCGGTTCGCCTTCTCGGTCCGGAACAAGGGAAAGCTCAAGGGATTCGTCTGGGTCTGGCAGGAGCGGGTCGACCCGAAGAAGCCTCGCGTGCCGAATCCCGGCGTGATCGCTGTGCGCGTCGCGAACCTCGGCCAGAAGGATCTGCTGATTTCCGCCGATCCGGTGAAGTTCTTCACCGAGCCGCACTATAACGGATTCCCGGCGGTGCTCGTGCGGCTCAAAGCAGTGACCGTTGCGGATCTCAGGATGCTCATCGAAGAGGCGTGGCGGTGTCAGGCTCCTGCTGCACTGGTGAAGCGCGCGACGCCGAGCCGTTGACGCTGATCACATTGGGGGCAACACGACGCAACGGAGCCGACGCGCGCGGATAGCTTTCGGTGCGACGACAAGCAAGAG
>JALYXJ010000132.1 GCA_030947165.1 Gemmatimonadota bacterium | reverse complement strand
CCGCACCGGAGAGGGCGAGGACCGCGCTCGTGACGACGCCCCGACGAACGTGCATCACCCGCACTTGGGACCTCCGACGGTTCGCGACTAGTGGGGAGCGTGACGCCGACCGCGATGGTCAGGCGCTCAGCTTCTTGCAGATGACCGTCGCGTTGATCTTGGTCCCCTCCGCATCGACGCCATTGAGGTCAAATCGCGCGCCGGCACCCTGAGGGACGACCTTGACGGTCCCGGAGCCCGAGGTGACCGTGCCCGTGAACGTGCTGATGAAGTGCGGCGACACCAGCCCGTCCGGGCGGCCCACGCTGATCTGCGCGAATAATTGGTCTGTTGTGCCGCCAGGAGTCTTTCCGACCTTGAGCTCGACGTCGGCAGCACCTGCCCCCATCCCGCCTCCGCCGTGCGCGATGGTCCATTCGGGCATGCGGTTGCCTGGGGCGACCACGTGCTCACACAACGACGCCTTGCCCGACGCGCGATACGTTCCGTCGTCCTTGGCTTGGCCGCCGCTCAGGGCAATGGTCACGTCCACGGGAACCGAATCATCCGCGGCCGCAGCGGCCGGCGGCTGGCTGTCGGATGTGTCACTCGTGTCAGCCCCGCCTTTGGCCATGGCGGCAGCACTATCGCCAGATGGTCCGTCCTTTCGATTGCAGGCGAGCGGGAAGGCTACAGCGATGGCGAAGGCCAGCAGATTTCGCTTTGGCATGCATTACCTCGATGTTGGCGTCCCCACGGGTGAGTGAGTTGTGTAACGATGGGGTGGAATGACTCTGCTCCGGCCCCGAACTCTACTTGCTGAAAACGAAGGTAACGGCGTCACGCGTTCAAGACCGCAGCGGTCTCATCCGCGGTCCACTGGAAGCAGAGGGTGAAGCCGTCGGGGTCCTTGACCGACAACTGCTTCATGCCGTAGTGGGTCACCGTCGGTGCCGCGGCCGCGATTCCCGCTGCTCGCAGATGCTGATAGGCGCCGTCGACGTCTGGGCAACCAATGTACAAGATAGTGTCCTGGTGGGCCGCCACCCGCGCTGGCTCCGGCGCGGGCGGGCGCACGTCGTCCGGGTCGTACGCGGTGTTGAGCATCAGCTCGGTGTCGGTGCACCGGAGCCAGACCCACTCGAACCGGTCCCCTGTAGGCTTTTCCGCCGCCGGGGACGCCTGCACGAGCTCGAAGCCGAGCACGTCGCGGTAGAACGCTAGCGAGGCCGGCATATCAAAGACCTGAAGCAGCGGACAGATGCCTCGAAGCTGGAGAGCCATGGTGAGCCTCATGGAATTTGCGTGGATCTGCGCAGTGCAGCCAAGTGTGGTTCGCCGAACGTGGCGCGGCGCCCCCGCGGGCGCGACGATCACGGTCACTCGGAGGGCGGCCGATCAGGCGGAGATCGACAAGGATCTAAAAGGCGGGAGAGACCGGTGAAGCCATGATCAGCTCTTCGATGACCAACGAATCCGCGGCACCGTCGCGTCCTTCGCGCGCGCTTCGGAGAGATCGATCGCGACTGCTTGCTTCCCGCTCGTCTCCTTCCAAATCTCACCGTCCCGATTCACCTAAAAAAGGAACGGGCGCACGGCGAGTGGATACGCCGTACGCCGTTTGGCCAGTCACCACAAAACCGTCAGCGCGTCGCGCGCCACGCGGCGCTACGGTATCGTCGTGCCCTGCGTGGTCCACACCTGCCAGCGGCCATCACGCTTGATGTACGTATCGGTGAACCTGGCGCGACGGTCGAACGCCTTGCCGTCGGCGTCCTTGCCCCGCAGGCGGTTGACCCCGGTCACGACCCCCACGTCGCCTTCGACGTGCGCTGTGAGCTCCGACAGATCGAGCGCCTCGTAGACGGTCTTGTCGGATTTCATGGACGCGACCGCCTGGGCCTTGTTCTCGAGGGCGCCGGTGCGGTAGCTGATGTCGCTCGCAAAGGGCGCATAGGTCTTCTCGATCCAGTCCGCGTCGTGGCGCAGGATCGCATCGTTCCAGTCCTGCTCGATGTACAGAAGCTGCTGCGCGTCCGTCAGAGCGTGTCCCGTGCTGCTGACGACCTGCCACTTGCCGCCGCGCTTCTCGAGAAAGTGCAAGCTGCGGGAATAGGATGGCAGCTTTGTCGTCGCGTCGACGGCCGTGTTCCGGTGGCTGATCGTCGCCGTGAGTGGAGTGCAACTGATGACATATCGGTCAGCCGTGGCGACCGGAGCCGGCGTGGCCGCGTTGCGCGCGGCGTTGCGCTCGTTGGTCGCGAGCAGCGCTGGCTTGTCGACCGTACCGTACACATTGATGCCCATGTAGTTATCGGCGACGAAGTTGGTGACCGCGGCTCGATCGCCACGCACTGTTGCTTCGCCCCACGCCTTGTCGAAGGCCTCCAGAGCAGACTTGTCGGCTGGCGTGCACTGCGCGAGCAGCCGAGTCGATCCTGTGTGGAACGCCAGCGTGGCAGCGGTTACGTGTACTGCGGTGCGTATGGTTAAGATCACCATCAGTGCTCCGGTCGGAGAAACTACTCTTGCATCACATCATGTGACGATGCCCGCCAAGGGGGGGCGTGTCAAGAAACGTCTGGCGCGCCATCGGCGCGTCACTCGCGGCGAGCGAGACGATTATTTGCCTGCCGGCGCTAGGCCGAGAACGATCGAATAGACAGCCGTGGCGGCGAGAACCGCGAGCCCGCTGAACAGGGCGCCAGTGAGGGGATGCCCCGACCGCCAAACGCTTCCTTTCTCATCGTCGATATAGAGCCGGTCGGCCCCCGTGAGCCCGGAGAGATCGGCAAACCTGCTGGCGAGAAACATTGCCCGCCGATGAAATCTCAGCGCCCTCATCTGGTACCAGGTGGCGTGGCCCGAGCCGATGACGCCGAGTGCTACGATCAGTGTGATCGCGAGAGACCTGTCGGATGCGTTGACAGCGAACCACGCCGTCGCCGCGCTGACTGCGCCGACGTAAAAGCGCGCGGTGCTGTCACCCTGCGCGCGCAGCGACGCCGAAGCTTCCTCGCTGCGCAGCCAGAAGTGGCGAATCCCGTCTCTGTCGAGTCTTTCGTCAGTCATCTCGAGCCGATCTCCGCCGCGCCGACACCAGGATGCCCACCCCCAGCACGTTCGCTCCCACGATCACTAGCCCGATCTTGAACGCGAACGCCGCCACGTTCTCCACCCGGATGATCGGGAACACCGACAGGGCCAGGTAGAGCAGCGTCATCAGCAACCCTGACGTCGACACCACCCGCAGCCAGACGGGCGGCCGCGGCGCCACGCCGCGCAGACCGAACAGCGGAATCGCGAACATGACGACGTACGTCAAGGCGTAGAACATGCCGCCCGTGTTGAACAGCAGTTGGAATGCCTCCGCCTGCCCGACGCCAATGAGGCTCAACAGCGCGATCCCCAGCGCGCACGCGCCCACGAGCACAATCGAGTTCACCGGCGTCTTGTAGGTTGGGTGCAACCGGCTGAACCAGGCCGGCAGCAGGCGATCCCAACCGGCGACCATCGGCAGGCGCGTCACGGCGGTGAAGCTCACACTCGTCTGTGCCACGCGCATCGCCAGCGTCATCAGGATCGCCACCGTCACGAGCTGCGCGGCTATCCCGAAGGGCCCGAAGCCGGCGCGGAGCACCTGCGGCAGCGGTCCCACGAGGTCGATGTCGCTCGTCGGGATGTACGCGACGACGGTGCTCGTGCCGAGCACGAACATGAGGGCGATGATCGGGGCCGCGATGACCACCGAGCGGCCGACGGCGCGCGCCGGCGCCCTGGTCTCGCCCGCAAGGATCGCCACGTACTCGAACCCGCCGAGCGCACCGAAGCCGAGCTTGCCGAGGACATTCAGGTTGTACAACGACACCGACGGCACGCTCGTGCGAAGGGGATGATACTCGGGGAGACGGCCGGTGAGCACGCCGAGCACGGGCAGTGCGATCAGGACTCCGAAGATGACGAGCATCATCACGCCGCCTGCGTTGTGCACCCACTTTCCCACCGACAACCCGATCGTCGACGCAACGATCATCAGCGAGAGGATGACGGCCGATGCCAGCGCCACGAACCAGGTGCTGGTCGTCATCCAGGCCGCGCTCGGCCCCATCGCGTACGAGAAGTACGTAGCGCACTGGAGCCCGATCTCGGACGTGTTCACGATCACGTAGAGCCAGAGATTCCAGGCGAGCATGAAGGCGACCGTGTCGTTGAAGCCGAGCTTCGCCCACTGGTACAGTCCGCCCTCGAGCGGCATCAGGCGGTTGAGGTACATCACTACCGCGGCGGACGGGAGGTAGAAGAGCGTGAGGGCGAGCAGCCAAAACACGACGTGCGAGGAGCCGAGCTTCCCGGCGACGCCGATCCACGCGAGACCGACGATGAAGAGGATCTGGGTGAGCGCGAGGTCGCGGACGCCGAGCTCTTTCTTGAGTGGCGCGCTGTGTGCCTCCACGCGGGCCTCGGCCTGGGCGAACTCGGTCGCTGGCGACGGGGCGCGGTCCGCGCCGATAGTGGGATCGGTCATGCGCGTGCCTCGGCGAGAAGTGCCCAGTACCGTGCCCACGCCTCGAGTCCCTCGTGCAAGCGATGCACGCGAAAGAACTCGTTCGGCGCGTGATAGTCTTCGTCGGCGGTGGAGAAGGAGAAGAACACCGTCCCCAGCCCCATGTGACGCTGGAACAGCTCCGCGATCGGCACCGTGCCGCCCATGCGGACGATCAACGGCTGCACGCCGTAGACCGCGTGCAGCGCGGTGCCTGCCGCCCGCAACGCGAAATGGTCCGGCTCGATGTGGGACGGACGTGCCCCGTGATCTCCACGCGAGATCGACAATCGCGTTCCCGGCGGCGCGTGGATCTCGAGGTGATGCGCTACCAACGCAACGATCTCCTCCGGATCCTGGTCCGGCACCAGACGACAGGTGATCTTCGCGTGCGCCTCGCTCGGGATCACGGTCTTGTGCCCCGGTCCCGCATAGCCGCCCCACATCCCGTTGACGTCGAGTGTCGGGCGAGTCCACTGGCGCTCGAGCGTCGAGTAGCCCGGCTCGCCGAAAGTCGCCGGCGCGCCGATCTGCTGGAGATACGCCGCTTCGTCGAAGGGAAGGGCATTGATGTCCGCGCGCTCCGCCGACGTCAGCTCGCGGACGCGATCGTAAAATCCCGCCACCGCGACGCGACCGCTCGGCTCGTGCAGCGACGCGATCAGGCGCGCCATGGCGTGCAGCGGATTGGCGACGCCGCCGCCGTGCCGTCCCGAGTGCAGGTCCTTCGAGGCGGCCGTGAGCGTGAGCTCGAGACCGGCCAGGCCGCGACTGGACACGGTGAGCGACGGTTCATCG
>JALYXJ010000080.1 GCA_030947165.1 Gemmatimonadota bacterium | reverse complement strand
ACACGGATACGATGTTCACGAATCTCTATGAGCGCGGTGAAATCCTGCGAATTCCGGTCGCGCACGGAGACGGCAGATATGTCGCGCCGGCCGGTGTGCTCGAAGAGCTCGAAGGCGAGGGACGCGTTATCTTCAGATATGCGGACGCCTCAGGCAACATCAGCGCGGACGCCAATCCCAACGGCTCCGACCGCAACATCGCGGGAATCATCAGCGAGGGCGGTAACGTGCTCGGGCTGATGCCGCACCCGGAGCGGGCCTGCAGCGTTCTGCTGGGCTCGAGCGACGGCGTGAGACTGTTCGAATCGATCCTCGCCAGAGTGGCGGCCTGACATGTCAGCGGTGACGCCACGGCGCGGCGATCCCGCCATCACGCCGGCCCTGGTCGCGGAGCACGGGCTCACCAAGTCGGAATACGAGCGGCTCGTCGCGATGCTGGGCCGGACCCCAACATTTACGGAGCTCGGCATCATCAGCGCGCTGTGGAGCGAGCACTGCTCGTACAAGCACTCGCGCCCCGTTCTGAAGACGCTGCCCACTGAAGCTCCGTACGTTCTTCAGGGACCTGGTGAGAACGCAGGTGTCATCTCGATTGGCGATGGTCTGGCGGTCGCGTTCAAAATCGAGTCGCACAACCATCCGTCAGCTGTCGAGCCATATCAGGGCGCGGCGACCGGTGTCGGTGGGATCCTCCGCGATGTCTTCACGATGGGCGCGCGTCCGATCGCGATGCTCAACTCGCTGCGCTTCGGCTCCCTCGACTCGGCGAGGGTCCGCTATCTCTTCGCCGGCGTGGTGAAGGGCATCGGCGATTACGGCAACTGCGTTGGCGTGCCAACTGTGGCCGGCGAGGTGGTGTTCGATCCGGCGTACGAAGGGAATCCCATCGTCAACGCGATGTGCGTCGGCCTGCTCAAGGAAGAGGAGCTCATTACCGCGGTGGCGTCCGGGGTTGGCAACCCGATCATCGCCGTCGGCGCCCGCACGGGACGCGACGGCATTCACGGCGCCTCGTTCGCGTCGGAAGATCTCTCCGAGGCGAGCGACGCCAAGCGGCCCCGCGTGCAGGTGGGCGACCCGTTCACCGAGAAGCTGCTGCTCGAGGCGAGCCTGGAGCTCATTCGCAGCGGGCACATCGTCGCCATCCAGGACATGGGGGCGGCCGGTCTGACCTCGTCGTCCGCCGAGATGGCCGCGCGCGGCGACGTCGGCGTGGTGATCGACACGGCCAAGGTACCGGCCCGCGAGCCCGGGATGACGCCGTACGAGCTGCTCCTCAGTGAATCACAGGAGCGCATGCTCGTCGTGGCACGGGCAGGACATGAAGCGGCAGTCATTGGAATTCTGGAGAAGTGGGACCTCACGGCGGCCGTGATCGGCGAGGTGATCGCCGAGCCCGTGTACCGCGTGGTCGAGGGCGATCGCGTGGTCGCCGAATTCCCCGGCATTCGCCTCGTGACCGATTGCCCGACCTACGAGCCCGAGGCGCGCGAGAGCGACGAGGTGCGCCGACGTCGCATGCGTGACGTGGCGGCGATCGCGGAGATGGCCGAAGAGGTCGATCCCATCTGGACCCTCGAGCGGCTGCTGCTCTCTCCGACGATCGCCAGCAAGAAATGGGTCTACCAGCAGTACGATCACACCGTTCGCACCAGCACGGTGGTGGGACCGGGGGGTGATGCAGCCGTCGTACGCATCCGGGGCACCGATCGCGCCATCGCACTCAAGACGGACTGCAACGGCCGCTACGTATATCTTGATCCGCGCGTCGGCACCCAGATCGCCGTCGCGGAAGCGGCGCTCAACGTCGCGTGCGCCGGCGGGCGGCCGATGGCGATCACCAACAACCTGAACTTTGGGAACCCGAAGAAGCCCGAGGTCTACTTCCAGCTTCGGGAGTCGGTGGCGGGGATGAAGGAGGCGTGCGAGGTGCTCGGCACACCGGTCACGGGCGGCAACGTGTCGCTCTACAACGAAAATCCCACCGGCGCCGTGTATCCCACACCCGTCATCGGCATGGTCGGGCTCGTCGATTCGCTCGCGCACGTTACGCGCTCGGCGTTCGGCGCCGACGGCGACGCGATCGTCCTCCTGGGCGACAACACGGACGAGCTGGGCGGCAGCGAGTATCTCCAGCGCATCCATGGCGAGGTGGTGGGGTCGCCGCCACGCATCGATCTGGCGAAGCAGAAGGCGCTCATCGACGCGCTGCTTGCCGCCATTCGTGCTGGAGCGGTCCGGTCAGCCCACGACTGCTCGGATGGTGGATTGGCCGTAGCGCTCGCGGAGTGCGTGATGATGGATCGCGGCCGGACCACCGGCGCGGAGATCGATCTGACGGCCTGGAGCGCGCTGCCACTGCGTGCCTTGCTGTTCGGCGAGGCGCAGGGACGCGTGCTCGTGTCCACCCCGGAC
>JALYXJ010000069.1 GCA_030947165.1 Gemmatimonadota bacterium | reverse complement strand
GTCTTGCGCGCCGTTGTCGGATCGGGGCCGAGCGCATCGCGAGGATTGGCGCGGCGGATGTGGGCGCCGAGTGGGCAGGCGTCGCCGTGTGGATCCTCCTTGTCGTAGGCGAAGGTGTTGTCCGGGTTGGCATGCGGCACTCCGTCAAAGGGATCCGCTTGCGGGCTTCGCACCAGCGGCTCGCCGCTCGGCCACCCGCCGACTGTCTTCGCGGCTGCACGCACCGCGCCCTCGGCGTCGCCGGGCCACACGCGCGCGCCGGCCTTCTGCATCTGCCGCCAGAATGCGGGGACGTCCTGGCTGAGCTGCCGGAAGACGAGGTAGCTCCCGTTGCGGCCGAGCGCGTGCGGACCAGATGGATCGCCGATTGGCGGGAGCGTGCCGGCCTTGTCGTCGTCGGCCTCGACGCTCGGCATCGGCGGCTGCACGTCATACACGTTTTCGTAGCCGAGCACGAACTCGCCCGGCTTGACGTCGGTCTTGTGCCCGGTTCTCGCTACTTGCCGTGCCCCGCGCCCGCTTCCTTCGATCACCGGCTGGCCCACACCATCCAGGAATCCGAAGTGCTCGCGCGCGTCCGGCTGCCGGCCCGCCTGGAGGCACATGACCACCTCGAGTCCGCGGCCCGGCTCCCACACCTTCAGCAGGCGGGCGATCTCCGCTTCATCGATCGCGTACGTCATGAGGAGGACGTCGACGCGCGTCTGCGGTCCGCCCCAGCGCCACTGCGGTGGAGCGTTCGGTCCGGCGTCGCCGAGCACGCGTGAGCGACGCGGCGACGACATGCCGTCCTGGAAGGCGGCGGGGAAAGTGGCGAGCGCGCTGGGCGGCAGTCCGAGGGCCGAGAGTCCGGAGATCGTGAGCGCGACATTGAGCGACGAGCGGTCGTCCTTCTTCGCCGCGGTCGTGATCTGACCGCGGAGATTGCGAAGCCACTCGACCGCCGCCACTCCGTCGACGACGCGAAGGAGCCGATAGGCCACGCACGGGAGATGTGCGTAGGAGCTCACCAGGATTCCCTGCATGTCCTCCTTCTCGAGCGCTGCTTCCATGCGCGGATCTCCCGGTGACCGGAATGGGCGGAGTGGAGCGAGCGCAGCTCAGATGCGACGCAGCCAATCGGCCAGGGCTGCGCCGGTCGGCCGCGTCGCGAGGCCTTCTCGCAGAGTGCTCTGCGAGTCGATCTGCTGAACCGTCAGGTCCGGATAGGCCGAATACCAGACGGCGCTCGGCGTCTGCTGGCTGCGCGCGAACGCCTTGAAGGCGATGCCGTCGGTTGCGCCATTGAGGACGAGCAGGCGTGTGCGCGGGAACCCGACCGTGTTCGTCCAGATGCCGGTGAGGCCCTTGCTGGCCTTGTCGATGAAGTCGTCGAGATAGCTCTCCCAGCTCCCGTCGAAGTTGCTGAGGAAGAGGAGGCGGCGGCCGCCGTCGAGCAGCGCCCAGTGTGCATAGTGGATGCTCGGGATCCCGCTCAGCTCTCCGTGGATCGACGTGCGCGCGAGCAGGTTGGCGCCCCAGAGCACGACGCGCAGCAGCAGGCGGCGGAATATCCCCGGCTTCACGATCGTGATGCTCGCCAGGTGGTTCTGGACGCGGAAGTCCTCGTGCTCCACGAGGCGGCGCACGTGACCGACATCGGCCTTCGCTGGATCGAGTGGTTGGTCGCGCGACTCCTTCCATAGGAGTGTCGCCACGACTGCGACGATGAGGAGCAGCGTCAGCCACCAGTTGATCCAGAAGGCGGCTAGCAGCCCGAGCACCAGCACGCCCCCCGTGATCCAGACCTTCACTGTGGGCCCACGAATCTCGGCGGACGTCATTCTTACATGCGGGTCGCCGATCCACCCAAAGGTGCCAGCCTGCTTCACCTCCTCCGCGGCCAGCGCGTGCGCATCCACGGGCGTATCGGGGTGCGCGCCCGCGTCGAGCCGCGCGTCCATCCTCGCGCCGAGCGTCGTTCGCAACCCAAGCTCCTGTCGCACGCGCTCGCGGCTGCGCCCGACGTTGCCGATGTGCCAGGCGGCGGGCTGCACCGCGTGCGCCAGCAGGTAGTCGGCGAAGGGACGCTCGCCGGCCGGCGTGCGAGCCGGCAAATCGGTGCAACACGAATAGACCTCACGCAGCGCCGGCGCGGCGGCGGCGAGCAGGGCCTGCACGTGGAGCGCGAGGTCGCCGTCATAGTTGTTCTCGAACACGAGGACCGGCGGATAGTTTTCGTCGCCCTCGAACACCACGAGGCTGGCGAAGTGCATCGACGGCACGCGCTCGAACGGTGCGCTCGATCGGAGCTTCTCGAGCGCGGTGTCGAGCGCGGCGCGCTTCGCGGGGTCGGGATTCACCTTCGCGATGAAGTCGACAATTGCCGATGGCATGACTCTCCGGCGTGACGAAGCCAGGGGGGGACGCTGATGCCCGCACGCGAGCACTCAAGGGACAGGACCCTGGTTGCAGTGTCAAGAGTGCTGCGACCGCGAGCCGATGATGAGAGTTCTCTCATCGCGCGCGTCGCTGTTGCGTCAGCGGATCATTTGATCGAGCTTCGCATTCGCGCTCAGTTGCATCGCCAGCGTTTCACGGACCGGTATCGTCCCTCTCACCCGCTGCGTCCATGCGCTCTCTCGACTTTCGTCGCGACATCGTGCCCTTCCTGGTCGCGACGCTCGGTGAGTTCTTCGCCCTCGTGCTGTGGCTGCGCTATCAGGATGCGGGCGACATCGCCACAGCACGCGTCGCGCTGTGGATCGGCTTTGCCGTGGAGCGGATCGCCGTGGCAATGTGGGTTCGCCAGAGCTTCGGTCCGGCGCTCGGCGTCGCATCCGGTCCGATCTGGAAGACGGGCATCTTTCTCTTCATCATCACGCTCGTCGAGGTGACGATCTGGGACGTATGGCTCCGCACGGCACGCTCGACGGGCGACATGGCCGGCCCGATGACGGCGGCGCTGCTGCTCTTCGTGCTGATCCATGCGCTGCACAGCCTGGAGATGGGCGCGGTACGGAATCAGAATCCGCTCATCTTCGCGGTGAAGGGGCGCACGCTCTTCTTCTCACTGATGGAGACGGTGGCCGGCGCGGGATGGCTCGCGCTCGCGGCGCGTGGCCACCCCACACTCGGCGCGCTCGTGCTGCTGGTCGGGCTGACGGTGGAACACATCATTCAGGGTGGACTGCTCAAGCCGGCGACCGCCGACAGTCCGACTGTGGCAGCGCCGGCCTGACACGGGGCCCAGCGTTTCGGCTGCGTCCTCTGCGGTGCAAAGCCCTTGCACTTCAGATCGCGCCGCTGATGCTATGGATGCTCGGCCACGTATTTCTGAATGCGCGTCATCTGCGCCGCCCACCCATTCGAATCCATCTCGAACGCCTTCGCCCGACGCTCGGCCGGGATGCCGTCGAATCCCGACTCGACGACGGTGAGCTCGGTGCCACCGTCGGCCTCCTTCAGCGTGAACGCCACGAGGGTTCTCGGCTCCTTGGAGTAGTCGACGTTCGGATCGATCGCGTACGGCCGCCAGCGGAAGGAGAAGAACTTCTCCGGCTCGATCTTCTCGACGAGCGCCTCGAAGGTCACGTGCTCGTAGCCCTTGTTGGCCATCTTGCCGCGGATCGCGGCACCCGCCTTGAACGGGCCCTCGAGGTTGACGCCGAACCACTCGCCGAACTGCTTCGAGTCGGTGAGAGCCCGCCAGACGCGCGAGCGAGGGCTGTCGATGCGGACCTGCTTCTCGATGCGATCCGGCGTGGTGTTGGTCATGGTGGTCGGCATGTGAGTCACTCCTTTTCGGGATGGCGAAGCATTGCTTCGAGGGCGGCGAGGCGCTTGGTCCACAAGCGCTCGTAGGAGCGGAGCCATTCGTCGGCGTCCGCAAGAGGTTGCGGGTTGAGCTGGCAGTAGTGGGTGCGCCCGCGCACGGTGCGACGAACGAGCCCGGCCTGCTCGAGTGTCTTCACATGCTTCGACGCGGCCGCGAGCGACATGTGAAAGGGCTCAGCCAGCTCGCCGACGGTGTGCTCCTGGCGGGACAGCCGGCGCAGCATCGCACGACGGGTCGGGTCGCCGAGGGCGCGGAAGATCCGGTCGAGGGGATCTGGTTCCTTAACCATGGGGTTGAATATATCTGGCGGCCGATATTAGTCAACCCGGTGGTTGAATGACTCTTGACGTAAGCTGCAAGCGGCGAGCCCGGAAGCCAGTGCGGAAGACGCCGTAGGCTGCAAGCTGATAAGCGATAAGCTTGTCGCTGATCGTCCGGTGCGAAAGAGATCGCGAAACTTGGCCACGTAGGTGACGAAATGGCGGAAACGCAGTCGGCGTTACCAAGGCTGTCATCCCGCACGAGCGTAGCGAGTGTCGGGATCTGCTTTCCTTGTGCCTGGTCAATCTCAGCGCCTTGAGGGCAGATCCCGACACTCGCTCGCTTCGCTCACTCCTGCGGGATGACGGGCGTCCGCCGTTCCGTTACGAACCAGCCCAAGTATCGAGATCCGCTTCGCACCAGAGAGCAGCGAGAAGCCTACCGCTTGACAGGTTACCGCCTATGGCGTCTTCTGCACTGACTTCCGAGCTTATCGCTTACAGCTTCCGCCCAGGCCTTGGACTTGCCCATGCTCCGTCTCACCATCCTCGCCCTCGCGATCTCCACGCCGGTTCTCGCCCAGAGCGTCCAGTACACCTCGCCGGCTGGCGTCACCTACCGCTCCCTCCCCGACACCGGCCCGATCGCGCGCGCCGAGCAGGCGCTCCACATCGATCCGCTCAGCGTGCCGAAGTTCATTCAGCTCGGCATCGCCCAGGCAGGCGCCCGGCAGATGCAGGAGGCCCGGCAGACGTTCACGCGTGCGCTGGCCATCACGCCGAACGATCCGATCCTCTATCGCTGGCGCGGGCATCGCAATCTGTCCGTCCGCAACTTCGAAGCGGCCATGGCCGATCTCACCCGCGGCTACGGGATGGACAGCACGATCTACGGCATCCTCTACCATCTCGGCGTGCTGCGCTTCGTGCGCGGCGACTTCAATGCCGCCGCCGCCGCGTTTGCCCGCGCGCAGCCGCGCGCGCCCGACGGGGGCGAGCTGGCCGGCGCCACCGACTGGCTCTGGATGTCCCTGCAGCGCGCCGGTCGATCCGCCGAAGCGGCCGCGATGCTCGCGCGTCGTCCGGACACGCTGCCGGCGTCGAACGCGTACGTGCGGCGGCTCAAGCTCTATCGCGGCGAGATCGGGCCCGACGCGGTGCTCACTCCCACCGACACCGCCGACATCGACGTCGCCACGCTCGCCTTCGGGCTGGGGAACTGGTACATGGTGAAGGGCGACACGGTGCGGGCGCGGGAGTTGTTCCGGAGGTCGGTGCAGTCGGGCGGGTGGCCGGCGTTCGGGTTCATTGCATCCGAGGTGGAACTGACGAGAAGCTATAAGCAGTAAGCTCGGCAGCCAGTGCAGGAGACGCCGTAGGCTGTAAACTGTCAAGCTGTAGGCTTCTCGCTCATCACTGGATCGAACAGCATTGCGAAACGTGGGCTGATTCGTGACGAAGGGCGGCACGGCTGTCGTCGCCGTTCGTCACCTACGTGGCCAAGTCTCGCGATTTCTTTCGCACAGGCGATCAGCGAGAAGCTTATCGCGTAGAGCTTACAGCCTACGGCGTCTGTTGCACTGGCTTCCGGCTTATCGCTTACCGCTCCTCCCGTGAATGAGAAATTGTTCATGTCGCCCGGCCGCAGCATATTCGTCGAGCGGCGTGCTCGATGTCTCCTACCCTCGCCGCGCTGGACGACATTCGCTCGGAGGATCCGCACATGCGCCCGTTCTCACGCCTCCTCGTCTGCTCTCTCGCCGTGGTTCCGCTCATCGCCGCGGGAGGTGGCAGCTCGAGTGCGCCACAGGGTGTCAAGCTCCCCTATCAGTACGCCGCGAAGATCGTCTGCAGCCAGTCGCGCGAGCTGCAGGGGCTCGTCCCGCAGCAGTACGCGACGACGATCAACGTCCACAACCCGAGCGACACACTCGCGACGATCACGAAGAAGCTTGCGTTCACGGTGCCACCCGGCATGCAGCGGCCGGGGAAGATCATCCAGTTGACACGCGAGCCCGATCGGCTGCGACCGGATGAGGCGTTGGCGACCGACTGCGTTGACGTCGCGCGGCGCACGGGCATTCCGCCGACGTTCGAAGGCTTCGTCGTGCTCTACAGCTCGACGCAGCTAGACGTGGTGGGAGTGTACACCGCGCCGGGCGCGATCGACGTGGTGCAGGTGCCGGAGCGGCCGCACCGCGGGGGGCTCTAGTCGAGTCGGTAGGCCAGAGGGAGGGGAGAAGTGATAAGCAGTAAGCCCGGAAGCCAGGGCAGAAGACGCCATAGGCGGTAAGCTGTCAAGCGGTAGGCTTCTCGCTGATCTCCTGGTGCGAAACGGATCTCGATACTTGGGCTGGTTCGTAACGGAACGGCGGACGCCCGTCATCCCGCAGGAG
>JALYXJ010000479.1 GCA_030947165.1 Gemmatimonadota bacterium | reverse complement strand
CCTCGGCCTCCTTTTCGGCTTCCTCGACCGCATAGCGTGGCACGCCGAGGACTTCCTCGACCTTGGCGTTGTCGATCACCCATGCGCCCTCCTCGCCGTCGGCCTTGCGACGGGCGCGCTTGCGCATGAGCGCGGCGACGTTGCGCTCGAAGTTGCGCAGGCCTGCCTCACGAGAGTAGCGGCTCGACACGTAAGCCAGCACTTCGTCGGTGAACTGGATGTCCTTGTCCGTGATCCCGTGCTCCTCGAGCAGTCGCGGGATCATGTAACGCCAGGCGATCTCGACCTTTTCCTCGACCGTGTAGCCGGCGATCCGGATGACTTCCATGCGGTCGCGCAGCGGGCCAGGGATGTCGAACAGGTTGTTCGCCGTGCAGATGAAGAGGATCGACGACAGGTCGAACGGCAGGTTCAGATAGTGGTCGACGAACTCGTCGTTCTGCGACGGATCGAGGACCTCGAGCATCGCCGCAGTGGGATCTCCAGACGGGCCCCCACTGGTCATTTTATCAATTTCGTCGATCATGAACACCGCGTCCTTGACGCCGACCCGCCGCAAGGCCTGGATCAACAGCCCGGGCATCGCGCCGACGTAGGTGCGGCGGTGTCCGCGAATTTCAGCCTCGTCGCGCACACCGCCGACGGAGATGCGATAGAACTCGCGGCCGATCGACGTGGCGATCGCCTCGCCTAACGAGGTCTTGCCTGTGCCCGGCGGCCCGACGAAGCAAAGAATTGGTCCATGCGGATCGCCGCCGCGGAGCTTGCGCACCGCCAGGAACTCGAGGATGCGCTCCTTCGCCTCATCGAGTCCATAGTGCCGGTCATCCAGGGCCGCCTCCACCTTGTCGAGCCCGATCTCATCGTCGCCCGACCGCTTGTGCCAGGGCAGAGCGAGGATCCAGTCGAGGTAGGTGCGGATCACCTGATACTCGCTCGAGGCGGGCGAGAGCATCCGCATCCGCTCGATCTCGCGCCGCGCTTCCTGCGCGATGCGGTCGGGCAGCTTCGCCTCCTCCATCTTCTTGAGCGTGTCGATCGCTTCCTTCTCGCCCGGATCCGCCTCGCCGAGCTCCGCCTGGATGGCGCGCAGCTGCTGGCGCAGATAGAACTCGCGCTGGTGCTGCTCGATCTTGATCTCGGTCTGCCGCTTCACGTCCTCCATCACGCGCGCTCGGGCGACCTCGCGCTCGAGGCGATTGAGGATGAAGCGCAGCCGCTGCCCGACGTCGAGCCGCTGGAGCACCTCGTCCTTGTCCGAGATGCGGAAGTTCATGTTGGTGGCCGCCAGGTCGGCGAAGCGCCCGGGATCGGACACGTTCATCTTGAGGATCGCCGGCACTTCGTCCGGGATCCGGTCGACCAGCTCGGCGAGCGTCTCGGCGGACGAGATCACGCGCGTGACGAGATCGTCGAGCTCCGACGGGTCGGCGGGCGTTTCCTTGGCCCCGCGGATCGCGGCCACGGGATACGGATCGTTCTGCTGGATGTCCTCGATGACGATGCGCCGCAGTCCCTGCAGCGTGATCTGCACCGTGTCGCCCGGAAGATTGATCCGCTCGTGCACTCGCGCCGCAACACCCACGCGGCCGATGAAGCGCTGGGAGTCGATCGGCTCGTCGTGATCGCCGCCGGCGACGACGAGGGCGACGACGAGTCCCGGTTCGTCGTACGCGCGGAGGAGCGAGAGATTCTCCGGTGCGCCCATCTGCACGGCGATCGTGCCGAGGGGATAGACGATCGTCGACCGCAGCGCCATCAGCGGCAGCGTCGGTGGGAGCTCGGACTTGAGGATCTCTTCCTTGCGCTGGGCTTTGGCCATGGACGGTAAGATAATCTTTGGTAGGAGGGGTCACATATGACGCGCAGACGCCATGGCGCGGCACATGTCGATGGGGGCGCTCGCTGCGCTCGCTTACAGGGCGGCCCGGCCCGCGGGCTGGCCTCACCGGTCGCTTCGCTGCGCTCGCTATGGGAACCCCGCATGATGACCAGTTCGCCCTTCCCCGAAAGGTGCGCGCGCAGCATCGCGCCGTCCCGTCAGCGAACGCCGCAGGCGCAGCGCCCCGTCAGCAAAGGCGCAAAAGCGCCGAGCGCCCCGTTGTCCTAACGCACTCTATCTCTTAACTTTAAAGGCTATGTTCGACGAGCTTTCCGAGAAACTCGAAGCGACCTTCGCGCGCCTCCGCGGCCGTGGGGTCCTCAATGAGTCCGACATCAAGGAGGGGCTGCGCGAGGTGCGCCGCGTCCTTCTGGAGGCGGACGTGAACTTCGCGCTCACCCGCGAGTTCCTCGAGCGCGTGGAGACGCGAGCCGTAGGTGTCTCGCAGCTCCGCACCGTCTCGCCCGCTCAGCAGCTCGTCAAGATCGTGTACGACGAGCTCACCACCATGCTCGGCGAGAAGCGTGAAGGGCTGAAGTTGAGCTCGGTCCCGCCGACCGTCGTGATGATGGTCGGACTGCAGGGTTCGGGAAAGACGACCACCGCGGCCAAGCTCGCGCGGAAGCTCAAGGCCGAGGGACGCCAGACGCGCATGATCGCGGCCGACGTCTATCGTCCCGCCGCTATCGACCAGCTCGAGACCCTCGGCGCGCAGCTCGACATCCCCGTGTATGCCGAGCGCGGACACCAGGACGTCCTCGCCATCGCTCGGAACGGCATCGATCAGGCACGGCGCGCGCGCGACCGCGTCGTGCTGGTGGATACGGCCGGCCGGCTCCAGATCGACGACGAGATGATGGCCGAGCTGGTGCGCCTCAAGGAGGCGATCAAGCCGGACGAGATTCTGCTTGTCGCCGACGGCATGACCGGCCAGGATGCGGTGAAGATCGCGCAGGGATTCGACGCGAAGCTCGGCGTCACCGGCGTGATCCTGACCAAGATGGACGGCGACGCCCGCGGCGGCGCGGCTCTCTCGATCTACGGCGTCCTCAAGAAGCCGATCAAGTACATCGGCGTAGGCGAGAAGACCGATGCGCTGGAGGACTTCCATCCGGACCGCATGGCGGGCCGGATCCTCCAGCAAGGCGACATCGTCTCGCTCGTCGAGAAGGCGCAGGGGGCCTTCGACGCGGACGAGGCGAAGAAGATGGAGCGCAAGGTCCGCAAGGAAGGCATGGACCTCGAGGATTTCCTCACCGCGATGAAGCAGATCGAGAAGCTCGGGCCGCTCGAGGGGCTCCTCAAGATGCTGCCGGGGGTGAACAGCAAGATGCTCAAGCAGGTCAAGGATGCCGATCCCAAGCGCATGAAGCACATGGAAGCGATCGTGCTCTCCATGACGAAGGCCGAGCGCAAGAAGCCCGATCTGATGAACGGGCCGCGCCGCGCGCGCGTGGCGAAGGGAAGCGGCCGGCCGATCAGCGAGGTGAATCGCTTGCTGGAGCAGTTCCGCGACATGCAGAAGATGATGAAGAAGGTCGCCGGTGGCGGTGGGCCGGGTGGGAAGATGCGGATGCCACCTGGGATGTTCGGGGGGATGCGTTAGATTGAGCGCCGAACGCCGAAGGCGTTCATCGGTTTTCGGCTTTCTGCTTTCGGCTCTCGACCGGCCTCGGGAAGCGTCGGCGTCCCGAGCGGCTCGCCGAGAGCTGAAAGTCGACCAGCCGAAAACGTGGTTATAATTAGTTCCCGGGTGCGGCCTGGAGATGCCAGGCACGCGATGAGCCCGAAGCAGCACCGCAGTCCTCACTTCAGGAGATCGACCAATGGCCGTCAAGATTCGTCTGCGGCGCGTGGGCCGGAAGAAGTCGCCCATGTACCGCATCGTCGTCGCCGACTCGCAGAGCCCGCGCGACGGCAAGTTCATCGAGATCGTTGGCCAGTATCAGCCCCGCACGGGCGAGCAGGCCATCAACCTCGACACCGATCGGGTCAACCACTGGCTCAACGTCGGCGCGCAGCCCACGGACACCGTCCGCTCGCTGCTCCGCAAGGCGGGTCTCCTGAAGCAGCGCCACGAGACGCGCCTCGCCGCGAAGCTCCAGTCGAAGGCCGTCCCGGTCGGTAACAAGGATCAGGGCTAGCCTCGGGGACCGGATGACTCGGCCCGAATTCATCATCGTCGGGCGGGTCCGCAAGGCACACGGCATCCGCGGCGAAGTCGTCGTGGAAGTGATCACCGACGAGCCGGACGCGGTCTTCGCGTCCGGCCGTCGCGTTTTTGCCGGCACCGCCACTGGCGAGCTTTCGGGAAACCGCCTGGAGCTTCACATCCGGTCGGCACGTCCTTTCAACGAGGGGCTGCTCGTCGGCTTTGCCGAGGTGCCCGACCGCAACGCGGCTGAGACCTGGCGTGGACGGTACCTGCTGCTGCCGACCGACGAGCTGCCCGCCCCCGACGAGGGCGAGGTGTACGTGCACGACCTCGTGGGCATGCGCGTCGAGCTGAGCGACGGGCAACCCGTCGGCACAGTTGAGGAGATCTACGAGCTGCCGCAGGGCCTCGCCCTCGATGTGCGTCGGGCCGCCCCTCGTGACGCCGAAACACTCATGCTCCTCTACGACGAGCACACCGTGTCGTCGGTGGACAAGACGGAGCGCGTCATCGTCGTGACGCCCCCGGAGGGGCTCCTCGAGTGAGGATCAACGTCGTCACCATCTTTCCGGAATTCTTCGCCGCGCCGCTCGGGTTGAGCATTCCGGCGCGAGCGGCCGCCGCTGGGTTGGCGACGTATCGTGTAGTGGACCTGCGCGATCACACCCACGACCGGCACCGTACGGTCGACGACGCTCCATACGGCGGTGGGCCAGGGATGGTCATGAAGCCCGAGCCATTCTATGAGGCCATTGATGCCCTCCAGCCATCAGGCCCGATCGTGCTCATGAGCGCGCGCGGTCGGCGCTTCTCGCAGGCGGACGCGGTCCGATTCGCCGGGGGCGAAGAGTTGACCATCCTCTGCGGCCACTACAAGGACGTCGATCAGCGGGTCGCCGAGCATCTCGCGACCGAGGAGCTGTCGCTCGGCGACTTCGTGCTCAGTGGCGGCGAGCCAGCCGCGCTGGCGGTCATCGACGCGACCGTGCGTCTGCTGCCCGGCGCGATGAGCGATCACGACAGCGCATTCGGTGACTCGTTCTGGCAGCGGGGCCTCTCCGGACCCAGCTACACCCGACCGCCGGAGTATCGCGGTCATTCGGTGCCCGAGGTGCTGCTCTCCGGGGATCACAAGAAGATCGCCGAGTGGCGGGAGCGCGAGGGGGACCGCCTGACGCGCGAGCGCCGCGCCCGCGACGCGGGCGGGAGCTGACCGTGCAGACGGTCGTCGCCGGCGAGCCATTCGCCACCGCCGTCATGCTCACGGCGTTCGGCGGGCTGCTGGTGGCGAGCGTCGCACTCAGCCGAGCGTCGGCGCGCCTCGGACTGCCCGTCGCCCTTCTCTTCCTGCTCGTCGGCGTGCTGGCTGGATCGGAGGGGCTCGGACACATCGCGTTCGAGGACTACCACTTCATGTTCCGGGTGGGCACCACCGCGCTCGCGCTCATCCTGTTCGACGGCGGGCTGAATACACCGTTCGCGTCGGCGCGCGAGGTCCTCGCACCAGCCGCGCTGCTCGCCACGGTGGGCGTGGTCGCCACGGCCGGTCTCATTGCCCTGGCCGCGCATCTGTTCGGTGTGTCGTGGCCAATGGCCTTCCTGCTCGGCTCCATCGTGTCGTCCACCGATGCGGCCGCGGTGTTCTCGGTGCTGACGGCGAGTGGCACTCGCTTGCGCCGGAAGGTCGGGCTCACCCTGGAGGTGGAGTCGGGGCTGAACGATCCGATGGCCGTCATCCTCACCACGGCACTCACGGCGAGCCTCGCCGGGGCGCGGCTGTCGGCCGGATCGCTGGCCCGCGACGTGGTCGTGGAGATGGTGCTCGGCGCTCTGGCCGGATTTGCCATCGCGCGCGCGGGCCGATGGCTGATCGTGCGGATCCGGCTGCCCGCTGCCGGACTCTATCCGGCGTTCACGCTGGCACTCGCCTGCCTGGCATTCGGCGTCACGACCCTGCTGCACGGCAGCGGCTTCCTCGCCGTGTACGTCGCCGGCATGACCCTCGGCACCGGCGCGCTGCCGCATGCGGTGGGCGTGCGACGCGTGCACGATGCCCTGGGTTGGCTGAGCCAGGTGCTGATGTTCCTGCTGCTCGGCATGCTGGTGTTCCCGTCGCGGCTGTGGAACGTGGCGCCGTTGGGGCTCACGCTGGCGCTCTTCCTCGCGGTGATTGCGCGTCCGGTGGTCGCGATGCTCTGCCTCGCGCCATTCCGCTATCGGTGGCGCGACTCGGCGTATGTGGGCTGGGTCGGGCTGCGTGGTGCGGTGCCGATCGTGTTGGCGACCATTCCGGTGATGGCGGGGGTGGGCGGCGCTCGCGAGCTGTTCGACGTGGTGTTCTTCATCGTCGTCGTGGGCGCGATCATCCCGGGCGCCACCGTCCCGTGGGTCACGCGGCTGCTGCGAGTGGAATCGGCCGCGCCGCCGCCGCCCGCCGCGCTGATCGAGATCGACGCGCGCGCGCCGAAGGGCGACGAGCTGCGCGCCTATTTCGTGTCCAATGAGCTGGCCGTCGCCGGGGCCTCGCTCGCCGAGATTCCCTTTCCCGAAGGCGCAGCCGTGAGCATGATCGAGCGAGCCGGC
>JALYXJ010000421.1 GCA_030947165.1 Gemmatimonadota bacterium | reverse complement strand
CTACCGACGAACTGTAAGGGGAACGCGGATCACGCGGATGACGCGGATAGGACACATCGTCCTGCGAGGAAGCCGAGCTCCGACGGCTGCCGGCAGCCTCGCAGTGAAAAAAAAGGCAACGGTGTTTGGGTTTGCGGGACGGCCAATCGCGCCGATGCCAAGTTCCCTTGCGGTGCAGCATCCCTTCGCGCTCTCGATGCAGTGTGGTTTGTTCATTCAAGCAGGAGAGAAACCACAAAAGGAGTCGGAAGCTACAAAGAGGAAGCGGAAAGACAGTAACCAATGAATGCACAGTGCTTGCGGCTGACGGAGCGCTGCTCAGCGTTAATGCCGTACGGGTGTGCAGCTCATCCGCGAAAATCCGCGTGATCCGCGTTCCATTCGTCGTTCGCGTTTGATCCCGTTCCATTCGTGGCTCGGCTGTGATCCGCGTTCCACACGCCGTTGTCCAAGAGCTCCGCGTTCATCGGTGTTCAGGGCGCCGACCGCACCACCACACCGCCCTGCATCACGAAAACCACGTCGCGCACGGCGTGGATATCGCGCGTAGGATCGCCGCGCACCGCGACGAGATCGGCGAGCAGCCCCGGGCGTACGTTCCCGAGCTGATCGTCGAGATGGAGCACGCGCGCATTGGTGCTGGTGGCGGCCCGCAGCGCCTGCGTCGGGGTGAGGCCGTAGTTCACGAGCAGCTCCAGCTCGCGCCCGTTCTCTCCGTGAGTGAACACACCGGAGTCCCCGCCGCTCATGATGGTGACGCCCGCATCGATGGCGGCGCGCATGCTCGCGCGCTTCTCGGCGACGCGCGGCGGCTCGGGATCGCCGGGCTTCCAGCCGCGGTAGCGCAGTAGGGCATCGCCCGCGGCGATCGTCGGACAGAAGGCGACGTTGTGCTCCTTCATGAGGCGGAAGACCTCGGGGGTCCCGGCATCACCATGCTCGATCGTCTCCACGCCGGCGAGCGTGGCGCGGCGCATCCCTTCCGCGGTGGCGGCGTGGGCCACGACCGGCCGGCCCGAGCTGCGCGCGACCTGCACGATCGTCGTCAGCTCCTCGAGTGTGAAGGTGGGGCGCGTCTCGCCCTTCGGGCCCCAGCGATAGTCTGCGTAGACCTTGATCCAGTCCGCGCCATGTCCGATCTGGTCGCGCACCACGCGCGGCAGCGAGGCGGCGTCCGCCTCTTCCGCGCCCTGCGGCAGCTCGACGTCGCTGGTGTAGCGCGGTCCGTAGCTGCCGGTCGCGACGATTGCCCGCGTGACGACGATCATGCGCGGCCCGGGGATGATCCCTTGCGCGATCGCGCGCTTGAGGCCGACGTCGGCGTACCCGGCGCCCTCGGTGCCCAGGTCGCGCACGGTCGTGAACCCGGCCCGGAGCGTCTCGCGCGCATGGTTCGTGGCCCGCGCCACGCGGAGCGCCAGCGGCTCGCGTAGCACCTGGTCGTCCCACGAGGTCTCGTTATACGGATGCAGCAGCAGGTGTGAGTGCGCCTCGATCATCCCCGGCATCAACGTCGTCCCCGCGAGCTCGAGCCGGCGCGCGCCGCTCGGCACCGCAAGACTGCCGGCGGGGCCAGCCGCCACGATGCGTTCGCCGCGTACGAGGACTGCCCATCCCTCATGTAACTCCATGCCGTCGAACACGCGCGTCGGGATGAGCAGCGTCGAGGCGGAGTCGGCGCGCGGTGGCGCCGCCTGCGCGCTCGCGTGCGCGGCGGGAAAGAGCAGCGTGGCCGCGATCGCCGAGAAAAGGAGCGGAGAGTTGCGCACGAGGGCGGACCAGGGGAAGAGGCGGTGGGAGCGGCGGACCGGCAAGAAGATACGACGCGTTCCGGCGAACGCGACCGCCACCTGCGTGCTCAACAGCGCGTCGCGTCGCGACGTATTTACTTGCAGTCTCGCCCCCCCGCCGCCGCGTCTCCTACTCCGAGCTCCCACCGATGCGCCACGTTCGTCTCGCCACTGTGCTGCTGTTCGGCGTCCTGTCCGTCTCTCCCGTGGCCTCGGCCCAGACTGGGGCCAAGCGGGCCCTCTCCCCTGACGACTGGGATCGCTGGCATTCGATCGCCGGCACGACGATGAGCGCCGATGGCAGGTGGGTCGCCTATTCGGTGGTCCCGCGGGTCGGCGACGGCGAGCTGGTGGTCCGCGCGACGGAAAGCACCCAGGAATGGCGCATCCCGCGCGGCTTCATCGGTCGTCCTCAGCTCGTGGCCGGGTTCCAGGGTGGGGACTCGACCGCCGCGCCGGTGCCGCCCGCCTTCACGCGCGACGGCCGCTGGGTCGTGACGCAGACGTCGCTTCCGCGCGCCGAGTACGAGGCGGCGCGACGGAGGACGCCGCGCTCCGCGCCCCGCAGTGGGCTCGCGATCGTGAGCGTCGCGGACGGCCAGGTAACGCCGGTGGCCGGCGTGCGCTCGTTCAAGGTGCCGCGCGAGGGGCCAGCGGTGGTGGCATACCTGCTGGAACCAGACGATTCCTCGGCGGCGCGCGCGGGAGGACGGGACAGCACACGTGCCGGGCAGGCGGCCGCGACGCCGGGCGGTGCAGCGCGACCCGTGAGCGACTCGGCGTCGCGCGGAGGTCGTCGCGAGTACGGCTCCACGCTCGTGCTGCGCGACCTCGGGACGGGGCGTGAGATCCGCATTCCGGACGTTACTGCCTACGTGTTCGACGACAGCGCGAAGGTGCTCGGCTACACCGTCGCTTCCCGCACGCTCGGCCGCGACGGCGCGTACGTGCGCCGGGTCGCGCAGCCCGATGCCCAGCTGACGCTCCTCAGTGGCACAGGCGACTACAAGGCGCTCGTGTTCGACCGCGCCGGCACCCAGGCCGCATTCACGTCGAACACGACAGAATGGGGACGTCCGCACCCGCGGTCGGCGCTCTATCACGCGACGCTCGCTCCGGGCCGAGAGACGGCCCAGGTCGCCGTGGCCGCAGGCGCGGCCGGCGACTCCATGGTGCTCGCCGGCAACCGCGTCGCCTTCACACGCAATGGCGGCACCGTGCTGTTCGGATACACCGCCGTGCCGCTCGATTCCATTCCCGCCGACTCGCTCGCCGACAAGGCGGTGTTCGACCTCTGGCACTACAAGGACCCGCGCCTCCAGCCGCAGCAGCGCGTCGAGGTGACGCGCGATCGCAACCGTTCGCTCGGCGGCGTCTGGCACGTGGCGACGCGGCGGATGGTGAAGCTGGCCAGCGATTCCTTCCCGAACGTCCAGGTCAGCGACGACGGCCGCACCGCCATGCTGGTGACCGATGTGCCCTACCTGCTCGAGGCCATGTACGGCGAGGGGGGCAACGACCTGTACGCCGTGGATGCGACGACCGGCGCGCGCACGCTCGTTACCCGGAAGCTCCGCTATCAGCCGCAGCTCTCGCCCGCCGGCCGGTACATCGCGTACTTCGAGAATGGACACTGGTGGGCCTACGACATCGCGCGCGGCCGGAAGAACGATCTCTCGGCGCGCCTCGGCGGCGTGCGGTTCGATCAGGAGACCTGGGACACGCCGGACGTGCCGGCGCCGTGGGGACTGGCCGGCTGGACGACCGACGACCGATCGCTCCTCGCATATGACCGCTACGACGTGTGGGAGCTGGATCCGACCGGGGCCCGCGCGCCGCGCATGGTCACCGATTCACTTGGCCGCCGGCAGCACACCGTGCTGCGGCTCGTGGATCTCGATCCGGACGACCGGTTCGTCGATCCTCGTGAGCTGCTGCTTCTGCGCGCGTTTGACGACGAGACAAAGGCGAGTGGCTTCTATGAGGATCGACTGGACGGAACCGGCCAACCTCGGCGCATCGTGATGGCCGATGTCGCATTCGGTGCTCCCGTGAAGGCACGACACGGGAGCCGGCTCGTCGTCACGCGTGGGACGTTCACCGATTTCCCGGATCTCTATACCGGGACGTCGCTCGCGTCGCTCACCCGGATCTCCGACGCCAACCCGCAGCAGAAGGACTTCAAGTGGGGCTCCGTGGAGCTGGTGCACTGGACGAGTGCCGACGGCGTGCCGCTCAAGGGCCTGTTGTACAAGCCGGTGGATTTCGATCCGACGAAGAAGTACCCGATGATCGCGTACTTCTACGAGCAGCTCTCGAACAACCTGCACCAGTACGTCGCGCCGTTCGGTCGCAACGTGATCAACCCGACGCACTACACGTCGAACGGGTATCTCGTCTTCGAGCCGGACATTCACTACGAGACCGGGTATCCGGGGCCGAGTGCGTACAAGTCGATCGTGCCGGGAGTGCAGTCGATCATGGCGCGCGGATTCGTCGACCCGCAGGGCGTCGGTATCCAGGGACAGTCGTGGGGCGGCTACCAAGCGCTCTACAT
>JALYXJ010000408.1 GCA_030947165.1 Gemmatimonadota bacterium | reverse complement strand
GGGCCACGCGATCATCGCGCGGCCCCTCGTGCGTTCGCCAGCCTCGCTCGAATCAGCGGCCGCGGTCGATCGAGCCGCCGACGTTGTACCGGAGGCCGAACTCGAAGCCGAATTGGAAGGTCCGGCTCTCCGCCTCGTTCGAGAGGAAGAACGCCTTCTGCGTCGGCGAGGCGAAGCCCTGGATGAACACCGACGCCGGCAGCAGGCGGATCTGCGTGCCCACGATGAGGATCGGCGAGACCGTGGTCTTTCGCGCCTGAATGCTGTCGGCCTGCGAAGGGCTGGGAGTGCCCGCCGCGAGATGCACGTGTCCCAGCTGATAGAACGAGAAGCCGATCCCCGCGTACGGGTGCATGTTCGGCTGCTGCATCGGGAACGCCATCATCGCCGCGGTCACCCGGCGCAGGTTGCCGACGTCGACGTATTGCGTCACCGGCTGTCCGGTCAGGTCGCGCCCGGCGAATCCGCCCTGCGTGGTGAGGTACGACTGATCGAACGCGACGTACAGGCCGCCGCGCGTGCGGGTGATCAGCCATTCGCCGCCGAAGAGCGGAGCGGCACTGCTGCTGGTCGTGGCCGACGAGTAGACGAGGGTGCCGGTCTTGGCGCCCCAGAACCACGCGTCTTTGAACTGCCGTCCTCCCTGAGCCGCACTCGGCTGGGCGAGCAGCGCGGCGACGCCAATGGCTGTCGCCAGGATACGGAGGAGTCGCATATCAGGAGCCCCTATAGGAGAGATCGTGCCCGGGACCGCCGGCCCCGCGCTCATGCGTGAGACGAAGAGGGCCGCTGAGGCGTCACGAACGTAGGGTTGGCTGGTGGAACGCAGGGTGCGTATCGTACACTGCATCGCCCGCCGCTCCGGGCGCTGAACGTCAACCCGCGGCCGGCGGAGGTGCCGCCATGTCTTCGATCCTGCCGGACACGCCACATTTCCACACTCCCGTCCATGGGACGGTGTTCGCCGGGCGCGCCGCCGTCGTACGACGACTCAAACAGGGCGACCGGCTCATTCGCGTGCCAGACCCGCCGAGCGTGGAAGAGCCGAGCGTCTGGGTGCATGCCCCCGGCGGGGACGTGGTGGGCCACCTTTCTCCCGACATCAACGCATGGATGGCGCCACGCATGCTCGGCGGCGCCCGCTATGGCGCGCTCGTGCAGAGCGTCGAGCCGGAGACCGCAAGCTGGAAGCGGCTGGTGATCACCGTACGGAAAGTGGGCGCCGAGAACTAAGGTCCTACGGCAACCCGCCCGTTCTGTCATCCCGCACGAGCGGAGCGAGTGTCGGAATCATGCGTCCTCGCATGCCACCATTTCAGATCAGCTTCAGCGCTCGTCCCACCTTCACGAATGCGCGCAGCGCCACGTCCAGGTCGTCACGCGTGTGCGCCGCCGAAATCTGACAGCGGATGCGCGCCTGGCCTTGGGGCACGACGGGGAATCCGAATCCCGTCACGAACACCCTTTCGTCGAGCAACATGTCGCTCATCCGGATCGCCGCCGCGGTCTCACCGACGATGATCGGGATGATGGGCGTCTCGCCGGCGAGCGGCGTGAATCCCGCCTCGATGATCCGCTCGCGGAAGTGGCGCGCGTTGTCGCGCAGCGTCTGCACGCGCTCGGGATGCTGCTCGATGAACTCGACCGAGGCGAGCGCGCTGGCCGCCACGGTTGGCGGCAGCGCGTTCGAGAAGAGCTGCGGACGTGAGCGCTGCGTGAGGTAGTCGCACAGCGCCGCGGAGCCAGCGACGAATCCGCCCGCTGCGCCGCCGAGGGCCTTGCCCAATGTCGAGGTGATGATGTCCACCTCGCCGAGCACGCCGAAATGCTCGGCCGTGCCGCGACCGGTCTTGCCCAGCACGCCGGTGGCGTGCGAATCGTCCACGACCAGCACGGCGTCGTAGTCGCGGCAGATCTGAAGGAGGTCGGGCAGGGGCGCGATCGAGCCTTCCATGGAAAACACGCCGTCGGTCCACACCATGCGGCGAGCGGCGCCTTTCGCACCGGCGAGCTTGGCGCGCAGGTCGTCGAGGTCGGCGTGCCTGTACACCGCCGTCTGGCACTTCGTGATCGACTTCGCGAGCCGCATGGAGTCGATGATCGACGCGTGGTTCAAGGCGTCCGACAACACGAAGTCGCCTTCCTCGACGACCGTCGCCGTCAGCCCCTCATTCGCGTTCCACGCCGACACGTACGACATGGAGGCCTCGGTACCGACGAACCGCGCCAGCGCCTCCTCGAGCTCCCGATGCACCGTGAACGTCCCGCAGATGAACCGCACGCTCCCCGTGCCGGCGCCGTAGCGCTCGAGCCCCTCCACGCCGGCCTCGACGACCGCGGGCTCGTTCGAGAGACCGAGATAGTTGTTCGAGGAGAGGATGATCACCTCCCCTCGCCCCTCCATCTGCACGCGTGCGCCCTGTGGCGACTCGAGGTAGTTCAGCCGCTTGTACACCTTGTCGTCGCGCAGCTGCTGCAGCTTCGCCTCGAGACTGGCGGTGAAATTGGAATTCAGAGTCATGATTGAGGAGGATGTCAGGCAGTCGGGGGGGGGGGGGGGGGGGGGGGGG
>JALYXJ010000401.1 GCA_030947165.1 Gemmatimonadota bacterium | reverse complement strand
CCTCGCGCCCCGTGCTGTTCGATTGGAAGATCGCCGCCGAGGCGCGCGCGCGCCGCCGATTGCAGGACGAGCTGCGTCAGGCGGTGACGAACGAGGAGTTCCGGCTGCACTACTGGCCGATCATCTCGCTCAACAGCGGTCGCATCACCGGCGCCGAGGCGCTGATTCGTTGGGCGCATCAGACGCGTGGACTGCTCGCGCCGTTCGAATTTCTCGCCGTCGCCGAGGAGCAGGACGTCATCTACGACATCGGGCGCTGGGTGCTCGGCGAATCCTGCAAGCAGCTGCGCGACTGGAACCTGGGTCCGGCCGCGGAGGCGCCACTCACGATCTCGGTGAACCTCTCCACCCGGCAGTTCAGCGCCACGAACTTCCTGAACGACGTGTCGCGCACGATGAAGGCGTTCAAGGTGCCGCCCGGATCGCTCGCGCTCGAGGTGAACGAGCGCGTGGTGGCGCAGGATGTCGAGAAGGCCGCCGGCGTGTTGACCGGCCTCCGTGCGCTCGGTGCACGGATCCACCTCGACGATTTTGGCAGCGGCAACTCCCCCATCGGCTACCTGCAGCGTCTGCCGCTCGACGCGGTGAAGATCGACCACTCACTCGTGTCGCGCATGGATCGCGACGAGAAGTCGCTGCGTCTCGTGCGCTCCGTCGTGGGCCTCGCGCGCGAGTTCGGTCTGGACATCGTGGCGGAGGGGATCACCGCCGCCGACCAGCTCAAGGTGCTGAAGGAGATCGGCTGCACCCACGGGCAGGGGCAGCTGTTCTCGCGCGCTGTCGAGGCACACCAGGTGACGGCGATGCTCAAGCAGCGGCCCTGGTAGATCCGTTCAGGTAGTCGACTGATTCCAGGAGTGAGTCAACTACCGGGCGAGCACCCGTCCCGGATCAACCCAACACAAACCCATCTCGTCCACATCTTGCAACCTAGGGTGATCTGCCTCACAACCCCGGGTCCGTGACAGTCCCGACTGCCCTTCAGGAAGCACTCGAGTCGCAAGGCTCCGACCGTACCATCTACGCCGAGATCGGCGAGATGCGCCAGCGCGTCCACGATATGGACTGGTCCGCTACGCCCCTCGGCTCCATGTCTGATTGGCCGCAGAGCCTGAAGACGAGCGTCGATATCGTGTTGGGCTCGGCATTTCCCCAGATCCTGCTGTGGGGGCCCGAGCTCGTACAGATCTACAACGACGGCTATCGCGAGATCATGGGGCGGAGGCATCCTAGCGGGCTCGGCATGCCCACGCTGGAGTGCTGGCCCGAGATCGCGCGGCTCACGAGGCCGATCTATGATCGGGTGCTGGCCGGCGAGACGGTCACGTTCGAGGACGCCCGCTTCCCGCTCGAGCGGAATGGCGAGCTCGAGGATGTCTATCTCACGCTGTCGTACAGTCCGGTTTGCGGCGACGACGATTCCATGGCGGGCATCTACGTCACTCTGCTCGAGACGACGCGTCGTGTGCACACCGCGCTGATGGAGGCCGAGCGTGCCCAGTTGTTGCGAGACTTACAGGTGGAGCGCCGGCGGCTCGAGGAAGTGTTCCAGCAGGCGCCGGCCTTCCTCGCCGTGGTGCGCGGTCCCGATCACCGGTTCGAGTTCGCGAACGATGCGTATCTCCGGCTCGTAGGTCGCCGCGACCTGGTGGGCAAGACCGTGGCCGAGTCACTGCCGGAGATGGTGAGCCAGGGGTTCATCGAGGTGCTCGACGACGTGCTGCACACGGGAAGACCATTCGTCGGCCGCGAGATCGCGGTGAAGATCCAGCGTGGCCGAGGCGGTGAGCTGGAGGAGCGATACCTCGACTTCGTATACCAACCGCTCACCGAGTCCGACGACGTGCGCGTCGGCGTGGTCGCACATGGGTCGGACGTGACCGAGCATACGCTCGCTCGGCGCGACCTCGAGCTGGCGCGGGAGATCGCCGAGAATGCTCGGCGAGAGGCGGAGCAGGCGTATCGGGCGAAGAGTGAGTTCCTCACGACGATGAGCCACGAGCTGCGTACACCGCTGAACGCGGTGGCCGGCTATTCCGACCTGCTCCTGATGGGCGTGCGCGGTGAGCTCAACGAAGCGCAGCGCGAGGACCTCGAGCGCATCAAGCGGAGCGGCCAGTACCTGCTCGGTTTGATCAACGATGTGCTCAACTTCGCCAAGCTGGAGGCCGGTCAAGTGGAGTTCCGCGTGGATGAGATCCCGATGTCGCAGCTCCTCGAGGGATTGGAAGAGCTGATCCGCCCACAGATGAACGCGAAGAGCCTGCTCTACCATCATGGTGACTGCAGGACGGATGAGACGGTGCACGTCGATCCGGAGAAGGTGCGGCAGATCCTGCTCAACCTTCTCACCAACGCGGCGAAGTTCACCGAGCCGGGTGGTGAGATCGCGCTGTCGTGCGACGTCGATGAGCGTTCCGTGCGCGTCGCCGTGCACGACAACGGCCGCGGCATCGCGCAAGATCAGCTCGCGGGAGTGTTCGATCCGTTCGTGCAGGTGGATCGACATCTCACGCCGCAGAGCCAGCAGGGGGTGGGCCTCGGCCTGGCGATCAGCCGCGATCTCGCGATCGGGATGGGAGGAAAGCTGGAGGTGGAGAGTGAGCCGGGGCGAGGGAGTACCTTCACCCTCACCTTGCCACGAAGCGGCGAGCTATAAGGGATAAGCTCGGAAGCCAGGGCAGAAGACGCCAGGCTTATCGCTTACCGCTTATTGCAGGCGCGCACGCTGCAGGTGTATCCCACTTGAATCGCGCATCCCGAGGTACACCACTCCACCCGGTCCGAACCCGATGATCGTCGTTCCGGTCGGGACCTGTATGCGATCGACGACCTTGCCGCTTCGGTCGATCACCTCGTAGATCGCGCCGCCCGGCGTTGGCTTGATGGGGATCGTGCGCACCCACAGCCGCGCATCCGCGTCCGCGCGGACGCCCCCTGGGCCGAAGACCGGCTTGTAGTCCGGTAGCTCCGACGGTGACACGAACACCGGCGGAGGCAGCGGTCCGCCGCCACCGGGTGGTGGGCCGCCCACGACCACCTGTGCGCCACCACCGCCACCGCCGCCACCGCCGCCCGGCGGTCCGCCAATCGTGATCGTCATGCCCTGCGGCGCGGCGTTGAATCCGGCGTTTCCTCCCGGACCGCCCGGGCCGCCCGCCGGTCCACCGGTGGCCCGCGAGCGCATCATCGCCGCTCGCGTGGAGTCGATGAACGCAACCTTGTCCTCGTCCGTCATCCGCTGCCACTCGTACGGGATCTTCGTGCCCACGGTGCGCGCGCCATCGGCGCCGACGAACTCGACGTGGTAATCCTGGCCGCGGACGAACGCGATCGAGCCGTCGCTCATCACCGCCCAGTCGTCGACGACAGGGAGGGGATTCATCTGCACCTGACGACGCACGCCGCCGTTGGCGTCGGTCGAGGTGATCATCGTCACCTTGGGCAGCTTGAAGAAGCCGGCCGTGTCGAGCTTGCGGGCGGCGAGATCATAGCGGATGACGGCGGCGCTCTCCGGCGGCGCGGGCGGCACGAACGGCTGGCCCGGTGCGGGTGGCGTGATGTTGAACCGGAAGGGGCGGTAGACAAGCCGGCCCTTCGCATCGAACCCCGGATTTCCGAATGCTCCGCCGACGAGGAAGTTCACGTCGTCCGGACGCGGCGCCGCCATCACGCGTGTGATCTTTCCCGCGGGATCGATCACGAGCATCGAAAGAGCCGCCGGATCGACGAACAGGGTCGAGTCGCCGCGATACGCGATCAGTCCACCGGGGCGCGCACCGTAGCCATTCGCCCCGCTCGACGAATCGGCCACGACCGCCACACGCTTGAGCGTGGAGTCGAGCAGGAGGATCCGGCGTCCGGCCTGATCGTTCACCAGCACGTTGCCGTTCGGCAGGTGCCGGACTGCGGCGAGCGAGCCGAGGACGTCCATGCTGGTGGATGACGGCGTCGGGAGTTGACGGACCGGTGGGCGACCGGCGGTCTGCGCCGACGCGCCGGCTGCGGTGAGCGCGACCAGAGTCACGGCGCGTAGGATGGGTCGATGTGACATGGCTAGTCTCGGACCAGGTGGGTGCTATAAGAAAAGACATACGTACAAGCGACTACTACGTACTGCACAACAAGGGCGGTCGAGTCACCAGTCCACTGAGGTTCGGTCTGTCCGCCCTGTCAGACGCTCAACACTTCAGTTCTCTGTGGTCAGTTGTCCAGTCCCGCAGTCATGGGTCGAGTTGGGGGTCCCCAACTCGACGCGGTACACACGACTCACGACCGGGTACAGAGAACTGAAGCTGCGCGATCTCGACCCGGCGAGCGGTCCCGATCTCGGTGGACCGAAGACTCGACTGTAGTTGCAGTGCCGTTGCAGTGCGGTCAATAAGCTCATGGTCCTCGGATGATGACTCGATCTCCACCCCCTCCACCTCCACCACCCATGAACATTCCTCCCATAAAGACCCCGCCCGCGGTATTCCCCGCCGTCCCGCTGCGAATGCCGGCGAGGTATCGCCGATCGAGGTGACTGGCAACGAGCGGGGGCAGCTTGCGCCGCTGCTCCGGCGTCAACAGGTCGTTGATCGTCGGCGCGAGTGCGATGAGCAGATCCACGCTCGACTCGCGTCCCCGCTTGTACAGCGCATACGCCTCGCCCTGATCATACTCGGCCGGCATGCTCGCGAGATCGCGCGCCACGCCGCTCCAGATGGAGTCCAAACGCACCGTGTATGTGCGGTTCATGCTGGCGAGGGAATCGGCCTGCACGCCGGTCAGCTCGAGGGTGTCGCTCTGGCGGAGAAGCTGCGACATCGGGTTGAGCACGCCACCGGTGCCATACATCGCCTTCAGCATCGGCGCGGTCAGCTTCTGTCCCTCCGTCTTGCGGCCGCGGTCGAGCTGCTGCGTGAGCGTCTGCCGCTCGCGTGACGGACCGACGTCGATGCGGAGCTGCATCGTCAGCGTCACGGGCTGGCGGAATGGGCTGAACTGCGGGTTCGTGCTCCCGAAGCGCGGATTGACCTCGTACTTGTAGCGCTTGTTCGCCTGATCGAAGCCGCGCACGTAGAGCAGGGTCTGATCAGGGAAGGCGAACTGTCCCCAGCCGTGCAGCTTGCTCTCGCCGTGCAGCAGGATGTCCGCGGCGCCGAGTGGGTTGCTGACGTTGAAGGTGAGCGTCGCGCGCTGCGGGAGCCGCACCTTCATCGGGTTGAAGGAGATGTTCAGGTTCGCGCTCGACGTCCACGGCCCTTCGCAACTGTTGCGGCCGGCGAGATTGCCGAGCTGCTGGAGGAGACAGCTGCGCGCGGCGCCGTTGCCGTTGTCCAGCAGCGACTGCATCGCGCTCGAGAGCGTCGGGTCGGTGGACGCAATGACCGCCGGGTTGAACACGAACGCGCGATCGTTCACATACCCGTCGCCGTTGAGATCCCCGCTCACCAAGGGCGCAAACGGAAGCCCGCTCTGGAAGCGGCCGAACCAGTTCACCCGAACGGCGTCGAAGAAGTTGTAGCCGATGCTATAGGTGATCTGGTGGCGCGAGTCGAAGTTGCTCCGCCCCCACGCCACGGCGAGTGGATTGCCGGTGGTGCTCTGGAATCCGCGGTACTGCTCCGAGTTGCGGGAGTACACGTAGCTCGCGTTCCAGGTGAAGTCGCTGCTGAAGGTGACGGGGCTCAGGCTGAAGCGGAGCTGCTTGCTGTCGCTCACGAGGTCCGACCGCTGCTGACGCACCTGGTTGAACAGCGTGCTCACCCGCGCATCGCGCGAGGCGATGGCGCCGGTCTGCTCTACGATGCTGGTCGGCAGCACGTACACCGGCCGTCCCCCCTCATCCGCCAGGCCGAACTGCACCGTGGGCGCAAAGTTCAGGTCCAGGAAACCGCTCTGGTTGATGTTGCGCGAGTACGTCGCCTCGACTGTGGCGCCGAACCGGTTGCCGAGAATGGGTCCGTTCCACTGGAGGTTCCCGCGCACGCTGCGCGGTGCGGCGAAGTCCTTCGCGAACATCGTGACGTGGGGAGCGTTGTTGGCGAACACGCTCCCATTTGTGCCGTCGGCGCACTGCCTCGGGATGCTGCCGGGATCGGCGGCATACGCTGCCCAGTCCGGGACGGGCGCGGCCGCGCCCACACAGGTGAGCTGCTGCACGGCGCCCGGGAGTCCCGTATTGTCGATCGCGCTGCCAATGAGGGTGGCGTTCGGCGTGTTCTGGAACACGCCGACACCGCCGCGCACCACGGCGCGCGGCGCGCGAGCCGCGCCGTCGAAGGCGGCGATCTGGGTGGCGGCGCCGTACGTCCATGAAAAGCCGACGCGCGGGCTCAGGTACGCGCGGTTCGGCGTCTCGTCGTTGCGCACGCGGTAGACGCTGTCGATCTGCCGATTGTACTCCGGCGACGACGAGAAGCGATTCGCGTCGAGCCGCAGGCCGTACTGGATCTGGAGATCGCTGCTCCGCTTGTAGGAATCGCCGAGCGAGAGGGCGCCGATCGTCTCGCTGCCGCTCTGCGTGCGCGGCAGCAGCGAGCGCGTGAACGACGCCGGCTGGTTGGCCTGGAGGTCGGCAAGTGAATTATAGAAGTAGGAGCCGAGCAAGTTGCTGGTCTGATCCTGATCGTATCCCACTCGGCGCAGCTCGCTCGTGAACTTGATGCGGTGCTTGTTGTTCTTGCTGAACCAGGAGAGCTGGTTGGTGGCGTTGAGGCCGATGTTCGTGTTGCTTGTGCCGAGGCTGGCGTTCCCGCCGAACGCCACGTTGCGCACGCCGCTGGTGCCGTCGGCGAAGGCGGAGTTCACGAGCACGGTCGCATTGGGGAGCGCCGCGTAGGGCGAGCCGTAGTTGCGATCACCATTGATCCCGACCGTCGTCTCGCTCAGCACGGTGCTCTTCACATACGCGGTGTGGTTGAGCTGGGTCCCGAGATTGTAGCTCGTGCGGTCGCCGCTGTGCGCGGGCACCTCCGTCGCCAGTTGGCCCACCGGAGTCTGACGATTCCAGAATCCGTTGAAGGTGAGGTTGAACGTCTGCCCACTGCTGGAGTTGGGCGGGTTGAAGTCCATGCTCCCGAACACGGAGCCATTGTCGGTCAGGCGGTCCTGCGGAACTCGGCCACCAACCGTGGTGGGCACGCCGGCCTGCCCGAGCAGCGCGATGAGTCGCTGCACCGAATCTGCCGAGAGTCCGGTCGCTTGCAGGCCAGTTGGATCGGTATTGAGGAGCGAGTGCAGATCGCTCGAGCGCCGGCCGAGCTGATACGAGACGTTGTAGAACGCCTTGTCGAACGAGATGGGCCCCGCGACAGACCCGCCGAGCGAGAGGTTGGTGTACTGCTGGCCGAGCGAGCGCGCGGCCGGATCGGTCCACTGGAGACGCGGCGCGTCGAAGTTGAGCGAGGTGCTGCGGCGGATGAAATTCGAACCCGGACCCGTGCGAATGTTGAACTGCGCTCCGCTGAATCCTCCTCGGCTCACGTCGTAGGGTGTGGTGACGACGGAGGTGCTGACGTTCGCGTCGCGCGGCACGTTGCTGCTGCCGAAGGGGGAGCCGTTCAGCGTGGTGCTATTCTGGTCCGACGAGAGGCCGAGCACCGAGAAGCCGGCGGGATCGCCATCTGCGCCCGTGACGGCCGTGACGCCGGGAATCGTCGCGGCCATCGCGTTCAGGTCGCCCTGCTGGTTGGCGGCAACGGCCGCGGCTGTTGCCGCCTGCTCGGTGCCGCTGATGTCGGGCTGCTTGTCGTCGTTGCGCCCAACGCGATTGCGGTCGGCGGCGACGCGAACGGTGTCCAGCATGGCCGCGGCACGCGACATCCGCGCGTCGGCCACGAGGATCTCCTGGTCAGCGGTACGCTTGACTTCGAAGCGTCGCGGCGTGTAGCCGATCGCGCTGAACGCCATGAAGTAATCGCCCTCGCCACCGGGGAAGGTGATGGTGAACCGGCCGTTGGCGTCGGTGCGGGCGGAGCGGTTCACGCCACCCGCCACCGAGGTGGCGGTGACGTTGGCATTCTCGAGCGGCTGATTCTCCGGGCCGGTGACCTGGCCGCGGATGACGTCGACGCCCTGGGCGCGCAGCGAGAGCGCGGTGGCGAGGAGGAGAATCAGCGCTGCTACTATGGAAGGGAGGCGGGACACGGAGCGTACGATGGGGGGTACGGCCAGCGGCGGCGATGCAGGGTTGGACACTCGGACCGGGTAAAATGGATTGCCCTCGGAAAAGCTGTAAGGGATAAGCCGGGAAGCCAGGGCAGAAGACGCTGTCAGTGACCAGCTGTCAAGCAACAAGCTGTCGCTGATCTCTGCACCGAAGAGCATCGCGAAACCTGGGCTGGCCCGTGACGAAGGGCGGAACGGCAACGGCGTTGCATTGCCGCCCTTGTAACCTACGTGCCCAAATATCGAGATGCTGTTCGCGGGGAAGATCAGCGAAAGCTGATCGCTTGACAGCTTGATGCTGACAGCGTCAGTTGCATTGGACAACGACCGCCCTTTGCCGGTCTTTGGTTAACGCCGTTCCCCAACTTCGCTATGGGCGCCGCCGCCGCGATTATCTTAGCCAAGGAACGCCACCTGATGGAGGACTTCGTGCGTGCCGGGGCCACGAGTCCCGACCGCGCCGTCACGCCGGAGCAGCTCGGCGTCGACACGGCTGGCATCGGGTGGCGCCGGCTGCGCGACCACGCGATCGTGCGCGAGGCGGGCGCGGGGTCCGGGCGCTTCTACCTCGACGTCGAGGTCCGCGACGCCGTGCACCGCACGCGGCTCCGGATTCTGCTCGTATTGGTCGTCATCCTCGTGGCGTTAATCGTCTCCGGCGTGATCGCGTCGGTGGCGCGCTGAGCCATACGAGGTCTGATGTCCGGCCGAATGCGCATCGTCTTGCTGTTGAGTATGTCCACGGCCGCGGGCTGCGCGACCTGGTTCAGGGCGCAGGAAGATCTCGGCCCAGCAGCGGGCGAGCCGGCCCAGATCTTCGCCGTCGGCGTCGTCTCCACCGGCGACGTGTTTGCGTCGACGTTCACGCCGGACGGTCGCACGGTCGCGTTCACCAAGTTCTCACCACCGCATCCCATGACGCTCATGACGTCGAGCTTCAGGGACGGACATTGGACGACGCCGGAAACCCTCCCCTTCTCCGGCAGCTACCGCGACCTCGACCCGGCGTTCTCTCCCGACGGCACGCGACTGTACTTCTCGTCCGCCCGCCCTACCGGCCCGTCGCCCGCCGATACGACGAATGGTGTGGACACATGGTTCGTCGACCGCACACGCGATGGCTGGTCAGCGCCCGTACACCTGGCTCCGCCGGTGAACGGCCCCGAGGTGGACATGTATCCGAGCGTGACGAGCCAGGGCACGCTCTATTTCGACAGCTTCCGCTCGCGGCCCAGGCGGCGGCTCGTCTACCGCGCCGAGGTCAACCCGGACGGCACACTCGCCGCACCGCAGGCGCTGCCGGCGATTGTGAACGCCGACTCCGGCGCCTCGAACCTGTTCGTCGATCCCGCCGAACGGTACGTCGTGTTCTCGGCGATCCGCCCGGAGGGCGCGGGCAGCGGTGATCTCTACGTCAGCTTCCGCCGCGGCGGCGAGTGGACGCCACCGCGGAACATCGGCCCGCTCGTCAACACCTCCGCAACCGAGTTCTGCCCGTTCGTGTCGCGCGATGGGACGTATCTGTACTTCACGCGCATCACCCCTGCCGGACCGCAGAGCGTGGTCCGCAATATCTACCGGGTGCGGTTCGACCAGATCCTCGGCGGATTGCAACAGCAGTGAAGTATACGGGTACGACGTACCCGCGTACCGCGGTGCCTTGGATGCAGCGCCGGCCCGCCTGATGCACTAATCAGAGTCATGTTCCGCCACCTCCTCAAGCACATCGAGAATCTCATCATGCCGACCGGCGACCCGCCGGCCGGCGAGCTGCACGAGGTGCGTGGATTCAAGGTGCTCGTCGAGAACACACGCCCGGACATCGCGACCGCCGACGTGCTCGACCGACTCGGCGAGGCGATCGATCTGATCGAGCAACACCAGCCGTGGCGGTTGAATCATCTGCGGCGCGATCTCGATCATTTCTGGATCGTGCGCTACCCCTGCCGCGGCGCGTACCTGCCCTCCGAGCGTGCGTGCATGACCGAGCTGACCTTCCTCGCACGGCGGGACATCTCGCCAGCACCGGTGGCGTCGTCGATCGTGCACGAGGGGATGCATGCGCGAGTCCACGAGATGGGCGTGCGAGAGGAGTCGCGCGACGCAGCGCGTGAAGAGCGGATCTGTCGCCACGCGGAGCTCGCCTTCGGCCTGGCGCTGCCGCCGGAGCTGGGTGCGCCAGTCGTGGAGCGCGCACGGGCGACGCTCACCCTCGACGACCGAGACGTCGCGCCGACGATCGATTGGAACATCGCGGCACAGCGGATCGAGGACGCGGATCGCGGGGCGTTGGGCGGGTGAACGCGGATGGAACGCTGATTACCGCCCAGTGGAACGCGAATTTCCGCGGATTCACGCGGATGGAATGCACACCGGCATGGGACCGGCGCACTCTTGGCTATTGGCTTCCTCTCTGTACTCTGTGCTCTCTGTGGTTTCAATTTGCTCTTGCATTGAACAAGCCACAGAGAGCACTGGGAGCACAAGGAGCACAGAGGAATGGCTAACCCGCGAGGCGCGACTCTGCATCCCGTCAACCCAAAATCTTCGTTGGCAGTTGGTCGCGAAGCCCTGCCTTGGCGTACGGGGCTTCACCTCTCCACAGGACGATGTGTCGTATCCGCGCCAATCCGCGGAGACCCGCGTTCCCCCCGCCTCGATCAGCGTTCAGTGCGCGTCAGCCGGCATCTCCGCCCCGGCTTTCGGCCGGCGCAGCAACAGGATAGACGGCGACACCAGCGCGAACACGATCAGCACGAACAGCCAGGCGTCGTTGAAGCTGAGCATGGATGACTGCTGCGCGACCTGGCCGTTGAGCGCCTGAAGTGCCGCGGTCTTGGCGTCGAAGGCGTTCATGCCGCGGGCGATGAAGCCGCGGGCGAGCGCCTGCACGCGGGAGTCGGTCATCAGGTCGCCGGTGGAGAGGTTGCTCACCAGGTCGGCGCGATGCAGTTGTGCGTGGGTGAAGACATAGTTCGCGAGCACGGCGATGCCGAACGAGCCGCCGAGCTGACGTGAGAGGTTGATCAATCCCGCCGCCTGCTGCGCTTCGTGCGGCTCGAGGCTCGCGTAGGCGACGTTGTTGATCGGCGTGAACAACATGCCGAGCCCGAAACCGCGCACGAGGAGCGCGGCGCGGACGTCGGCTTCGCCGGCGGCGGTGGAGAGATGGCCCATCTTCCACATCGAGAGTGCGAACAGCGTGATGCCGCCCGCGATCAGTATCCGTGGATCGACGAGCGGCTTCCGTCCATTCAACATGAAACCGCAGGCCAGCGCGCTCACACCGGTGGCGATGCCGCCGGGGAGCATCGCGAGCCCCGTCTCGGTGGGCGTGAAGTGCAGGATGCCCTGGGCGAACATCGGGAAGAGGAACACGCCGCCGTAGAGCCCGAACCCGAGCGTGACGAACAGGAAGATCGACGCCGACAGCGTACGGTTGTGCAGCACGCGAAAGTTGACGACGGGGTGCTCGTTGCGCGGGCTCAGCTCCCACCAGACCATCGTGATGAGGCACGCCGCGGCGAGAATGCTGAGGCGGAGGATCAACGCATCCGAGAACCAGTCCTTCGAGTTGCCCTCCTCGAGCACGTACTGGAGTCCCCCCACGCCAACGGTGAGCAGCCCGATGCCGAGCCAGTCGACCGGGTTGCGATTCGCCTGCTGATCAGGGGAGTCGTGCAGGAAGGTGCTCACCAGGAACATCGCCGCGATACCGATCGGCACGTTGATGAAGAAGCACCAGTTCCAGGTGTAGTTGTCGGTGATCCATCCGCCGAGGGTCGGGCCGAGCGTCGGCGCGACGATGATGCCGAGCATGAAGATGGCCTGCACGAGCCCCTGCTCCTCACGCGGGAAGATCTGCCGGAGCGTGGCCTGCGCGGTCGACAGCAGCGCCGCACCCCCGGCCCCCTGCACGATGCGCCAGAACACCAGCTCGACCAGGGAGCTCGACGTGCCGCAGAAGAACGACGCGGCGATGAACAGCGCGATCGAGAAGGTGAGATACCGTCGTCGCCCGAACCGTGCCGCGAAGAACGCGGTCATCGGGAGGAAGATGACGTTCGACAGGATGTAGCCGGTGGAGACCCACCCGATCTCTTCGTGCGTGGCGCCGAGATTTCCTGCCATCTGCGGGAGCGCGACGTTGATGATCGTCGTGTCCAGCACCTCCATCATGGCGGCCGTGATGAGGCCGGCGAGGATCAGCCAGCGATGGCGGCGAACGAATTCGTTGGCTTCGCGGGCGCGGGCTTGAATTGCAGTTTCGGCTATGTCGGGTGGTGATTGTTGCCATTCGGCTAATCTAACAAGCTGTAAGCGATCAGCTCGGCAGCTAGTGCAGGAGACGCCGTAGGCTGTAAGCCGATAAGCCATAGGCTTCTCGCCGATCTCCGTGTCGAACGGCATCGCGAAACTTGGGCTGGACGTAACGGAAGGGGGGGGGGGGG
>JALYXJ010000389.1 GCA_030947165.1 Gemmatimonadota bacterium | reverse complement strand
CAGCCCAAGCTCCTGCGCCTGCTGGAGGAGCGCACGATGCGCCGACTCGGTGGATCAAAGGAGACGCCGGTGCGGTGCCGCATCATCGCCGGCACCAACGTGCAGCTCGAGCGCGCCGTCTCGCTCGGCCGCTTCCGCGAGGATCTGTACTACCGCCTCAACGTGGTGCGCATCGAGTTACCGGCGCTCCGCGAGCGGCCCGGCGACATCCTAGCGCTGGCCGACCATTTCATTCGCGAGTTCGCCGCACAGCGGCCAGGCGCGGCTCCGCGACTCGACAGCTCGGCCGTAGAACGGCTCGAAGGCTACCGATGGCCGGGCAACGTACGCGAGCTGCGCAACGTGATGGAGCGCGCGACACTACTGGCGCGGTCCGGCACGATCAGCGACGCCGACCTCCAGCTCCCGAGTCGCGGTCCGCTCGTGAGCGATGGCCTCGACGCCGATGACGCGGTCATGTCCATTCGTATCCCGTCGACCGGAAAGTCGCTCGCCGAGATCGAGCGGGAAGCGATTCGCGCCACGATGCTGTTGACGGCGGGCAATCTGAGCGCCGCGGCGCGCATCCTCGGCGTCTCGCGGCCCACGCTCACCCGTCGTCTGCGCGATAGTGGTTTGACTCGGCGCAGCCTGCTCGCCAGCTCGTGACTGCGATGATTGGATCGTTCCGCTCGCCTTCGCAGGCGTTCGCGCGCGCCGAGTCGCTCGAGCGTGGCGGCCAATATCCCGAGGCCCGGACGCAATACGAGGAAGTGCTGCGCCTGAAGAACGAGGATGACAGCCTCCTTCCCGGTGCGCCACTCGTGCTGCGCCGCATCGCGCGCTGCTTCCTCGAGGAGGCGGACTTCGACGCGGCGATCGACTGCCTCGCCGCAGCCGAAGCGTCCGCTCACGCCTTCGGCGACGAGATCGGCCTGGCGCACACGACGAATGTGCGCGCCATCGCGGCGCAGCAGATTGGCGACCTCGCGCTCGCCCGCTCGCTGTACGGCAGTGCCCGCGCGCAGGCGGAGGTCGCCGGCGCGAGCGCTCTCGTGGCGATGATCGATCAGAACCTCGGCACGGTCGCGAACATCCAGGGCGACCTCGAGGAGGCGAAGGCGCGCTACCGGGAGAGCCTCCGCCGCTATCGCACGCTGGGGCTGGAGCGTTCGATGACCCAAGTGCTCAACAACCTCGGCATGCTCTACACGGACCTGGGCGAATGGCGCGCAGCGGAGGAGTCGTTCACCGACGCCGTCCGGTCGGCTGGGCGCCTGTCCGACTTTGCCGGCCGTGTCCGCGCGGAGACGAACCGCATCGAGCTCTACATCGAGTGGGGTCGGTATCGAAAGGCGCGGCGTCTGGCGCGCCGCCTTTTGACGCTGCCCCGGGATGGGCGCATGCCGTGGCTCGGTGAGACGTACAAGCATCTCGGAGTCATCGCACGCGCGATGTCCAATCTGCCTGAGGCCGAGCGCTGCTTCGCCCTCGCGCTGTCGCACGCCGAGCGCCGCCACGACCTGCTCCTCACGGCGGAAACGATGCGCGAGATCGCGATCGTGTACCAGAAAACCCAGCGCAATCGCGAGACCCTGCTTGCGCTCAACACGGCGCACGCGCTCTTCGCGCGGCTCACGGCGTCGCGCGAGCTGACCGATGTGGATCGCCGGGTCAAACGCCTCGAGGAGGAATTCCTGGCGATCGTGCATCAGTGGGGATCGTCGATCGAGCACGTGGACCGCTACACGCAGGGACACTGCGAGCGCGTCGCTGAGTATGCGTGTGCCCTTGCCACAGACGCAGGGCTCGACGAACAGGTCCTGCTCTGGTTCCGCATGGGCGCCGTGCTGCACGACGTGGGTAAGATCATGGTGCCGGCAGAGATCCTCAACAAACCGGGGCCGCTGAGCAGCGCGGAGGCGGCCACGATGCGCGAGCACCCGGCGCGCGGAGAGATGCTGATCGCCGGCGTTGGATTTCCGTGGGACATCCGGCCGATGATCAGACATCATCACGAGCGATGGGATGGCCGCGGTTATCCGGATCGGCTCGCGGGCCCGCAAATCCCGCGCGCCGCGCGGATCCTGTGCATTGCCGACGTATTTGATGCGCTCACGAGTAGTCGCAGCTACCGAGCGGCGTACACCATGGAGGAGGCCGCGGCGCTGATGAACGCCGATGCCGGGTCGGCGTTCGACCCGGAGCTGCTCTCGGTGTTCCTCACGCGTACGCTCCCGCGGCTGACGTGCGCCGAGCACAAAGGGCAACGCGCCGCGTGACGTAGCTCCGCGTCGCCGACGTGCTCGGGCCGCCGTCTATCTGTGGCGGGTGGCGGGGAAGATGGTTCCTGTCGTCACGGGCAGATCGGTCACCATCGGGCGCACGCGACCTTCCTCGTCTGAACGCCCGCCAATCAGCGGCGGACGCCCGCGACCTTCGTTGCGGGTGTCGCACTTGTCGATCCCGCCATGGCCGCCGCGAAGCACGACCGTCCCGATGATCCCACCCAGCAGTCCGCCGAGCCCGCCACCGCGACCACGATCGCCGACGCCATCGCTCCCGGCACCGACCGGTTCACTCGAGGGCTGCGACGACGGCACGATTGCCATCGTCGGCTCGGGGGTCGACCTCGCCGCGATCGGCTCCGGAACGGTTGACTCCGAGGCCACCGCAACCACCGGGGCGGTGCCCATGTCCATCGACTCCTTCGCCACCGGCTTCGCCTCATGTCGAACCGGATGACGCGCGGCCTTGGGCAGCTTGATGGAGCTCCGTCCCTTCCACTGCTCGATGTCCGAGACGAAGCGCATGGGCTGCCGGCCCTGCGGCGCGATGGTCAACGCACCTCCACCAACCGAGGCCGCGGCAAGATCGCGCTTGAGATCATCGGGGAGATCAGCGCCCTGCTGCGGCCGTCCACACGCGCTGAGCACGAACGTGAGCGAGAGCGTCGCAGCCGTGGTGTATCTCCGCATGTGCATCTCCGGTGACCTCAAGTGTGTACTCCGCAACCTGCGCGCATTGCATACAATGCGCCAGGGGTCGGTCGCCGTGAGATCCGCTTCGCCGCGTCTCGCTGTCCGAAATGAGAGACACACCTGTGTCGTTTTGACTGGACACCGATGCATGAGAAGAACTGCCTAGCTGGTGCGACGATGTATCGCGTCCGCGGCACGCCTTGTTCTCACCGACGACTCGCTCGTACCTTCGCGCGTCGTCCCTTTTCACATCCACTCGCAACGCAGCACGGACCATGTCAGTCGTTTCTCGCGTGCGTCGTGCCGCATTCGTGGCAGGCCTCGCGTTCGGCGCTTCCTTCACCGACGCGTGCACCACCGCCGATTCATCCGCGGTGACGGCGGCCGAGCGGACCGCGATCACCGATACGCTGCGCACCCTGATCGTAAACGCCTACGATCTCTCCAAGCCAGGCGACGCCGTCGCTCGCTTGATGAGCCTGTACCCGTCGAGCGGCCGGGTGGTATCCGCGAGCGGCGGGCAGGTCTCCACATCGAGAGACTCGGTCGAGATCGGGCTGCGCACCTTCTGGGACAACGTCGGCAAGAACATGCGCGACCCGAAATGGACGTGGGGCGAGATGCACGTCGACGTACTGGCGCGCGACGCCGCAGTGGTGACGAGCACGTATCGCGTCCCGCACCTCACGCCGCGCGGCGAGGCGCACGTCTTCGCCGGCGCATGGACCGCCGTGTTTCAGCGTCGCGACGGGCGATGGGTGATCGTGCAGGAGCACCTGTCCGACGTTCCGGCGGCCACGGCTATGGCGCACGGTTCGTGATTGACCCGGCGGCGCCGCTGCCTCGCAGCACGAACACGACGCTGGGATCGACCGGGTAGCGTCCGAAGTGCGCGCCGTAGATCGCCAGTCCGCCCGGGAGCGCGTCGGTCACCTCGAGACGCACGGTGAGTGCGCCCGTGCGCGCCGCGTCGTCAAGCGCCGAGTCGGGTACGTGGACACGGAGTAGCTGGCCGTACGAGCCCGCCTCACGGAGATAGCCATCGCGCAGCTGGGCGTGCCACGAGAGAATCCCGCGATGATCGGCCGGATCGTCGGCGAGCTCGCGGACACCCGCCAGCTGCCCGTTCACGCGCACCGTCACCGCGCTCGGATATGGCGTCGTACCCGTCATCGGATATGCGTTGCGATTGCGACTCGGGTCCTGCAGCCCGCCGCCCCGCATGTAGTCGCCGGTGTCACGCGACGTGGTGTCGCGGTCCTTGCCGTTGAGCCGCTTGGCCGACGCTTCGACGAGGAAGGTCGCGTCGTCCACGTCGGCGCGGGGGAGACCGGCCGGCCATGGGATGCGATACTCGAAGTAGCCGGTCCCTGCGCCGTCGACCTTGAGACCGTCGAGCACGGTCCACGTCTTCTGCGACCAGCGCGCAGCGGAATAGCTCGCGGCCGGAACACTCGACACGCGAGCGCGCCGCCCGTCGGCCACGACGACCTCGGTAGGAGGGGTGCCTTCCACCACGAAGGTGGTGAAGTTGCGATGCAGCACCGTACCTGTTGCGTCCTCGAGCCGAAGCGCGAGCACGGCCACCGCAGGCTCGTTTGGCATCGTCACGGCGAGGGGCGCGAGCGTCTCGGACATGTACGGGCGAGAGGCCACCCGCCGCGTCGCGGTGGCGTAGCGTTGCTGCTCGCCGAGCGAGTTCCAGCCGTACAGCTCCGCGCGCAGCGTCAGCGAGTCGCCGGCCGCGCGGTCGGCGGCGAGAAACGACGCCCAGAGGGGGACCTGCACGGTCTGACCTGGCCGCGTCGCTTCGCTGAGCCTCGACCCGACGACAATGTAGTACGGAGAGTGGAAGTCGCGCAGCGACATTCCGTCCACCAGCTCGCCGATCCCGGTCTCCTTGTTGGACCGGTCGAAGCGCCAGTAGCCGTTCCACTCGTTGATCACGTCGTGATGTTCGGTGTACAGCCATCCCGCGAGCTTGGGATGCCGGCGGAACGCGTTGATCGCCCGATGATAGTCCCAGCTCCAGTCCACGTCGCCGGTGCTGCCCTCGTAGCCCCACACGTTGCCGAACTCGGAGTTGATCATGGGCTGGCGCCCCTGGGTGTAGCCGCGCTCGAAGTTCCACGGCGATCCCGGATAGGTGCTGTCGCTCACCATCCGCAGATGATCCTCCCACTTCCAACCGGGAAGGTAATTGTGCCACGAGTTGATGTCGGTGACCGTATGGCCTCGGCCACAGCAGGGCGAGTTGTCCTCCACGAGTCGCGTGGAGTCGAGCGACTTGGCGAGCCGCACCGTCTCGACGACGCGCTGTTGGGTGGCCGGCAGATAGGAGTTCCGGCCGTTCACCTTGGTCGCCAACCCCCACGTTTCGTTGAAGGGAATCCATGAGAACACGGCCGGATGATTGTAGTCGCGCTCGATCATCTCACGCATGGCGTAGTCGTGCTCGCGGAAGGCCGTGTCGGTCGGCGGGCCCCACCAATTCGGCACGTCAGCCATGATCAGCACGCCCAGCTTGTCGGCCCAATAGAGCTTGCGGGGCGTCTCGATCTTGATGTGCTCGCGCAGTCCATTGAGCCCGATCTGCCGCGCGCGGAGGATCTCCATGCGCGCGAAGGAGTCGGACGGAAAGGTGTAGAAGCCGGTGGGATGATACGCCTGGTCGAGCGCGAGCTGGAGGTAGATCGGCTGTCCGTTGATCGCCACGTAGGGATAGCTCGTGCCAGGCAGATCGACGACGGAGATCTTCCGCATGCCGAAGTAGCTCTGGAGCGAGTCGGTAACCATACGCGCTCCGCTCACCGTCGCCGTCACCTCGTGCAGGAACGGGTCGTCGAGCGACCAGCGCCGCGCACCGGTCAGTGGGACATCGAAGCGCACCTCGCGCGTACCGCGGGCGATTCGCTGCATGACCACCGGGGCACCGTCGCGGTTGGTGAAGGCGAGGCGCAGGGTGAGGTCCCGTGGAGCCGCATCCATCAATCGCGCCCGGACATTCACCATATCCCGATCGATGTCGGGGGTGAAATGCAGCAGATCCAGTGGATCGGTGCCTCGTGCCTCGAGGTACACTGTCTGCCACATTCCGCGCGCCTTACCGTACCCCTGCTTTCCTTCGAGCTTGAAGGGATGATCGGAGTCGTCGACGCGCACGGTGAGTCGCTGCGCCGCCCCCGGCTTGATGTGGTCGGTGATCTCCAGCGCGAACGGTGTGTAGCCGCCCTGATGCTCGCCGAGCCTCGTGCCGTCGAGCCACGCCGAGGTGCGCCAGTCGGAGGCGCCGACCACCAGGAAGACGCGGCGTCCGCGCCAGCTCGCCGGCACCTGCACGGTGCGCTCGTACCACCCGATGTCGCCAGCGTCGGGGACGCCCGACAGCGGCGCGCCCCACGAGAAGGGCACGGTGATCGGGCGACTTCCCTGGAGCGAAGTCCCCGACCATCCCGCACGCTCGCCGGCGTTCGCGCTGTCGAAGCGGAAGCGCCATTGACCATTGAGGTTCTGCCATTCGGCGCGCATGAAGTCCGGGCGCGGATGCTCGGGCAGCGGAATCCGCTCCGCGGCCGGCGCGGATTGCTGTGGCGCCGGGGATTGCGCGGACAGCCTTCCCGCGGCGACGGCTGTACAGAGTACGACGATTCGGCTCAGGCTCATGCACGTAACAGTGTCAGGGTGAAGGCGCTTCCCTTGCCGACCTCGCTCTCCGCGTCCAGCGCTCCGCCCATGCCCGTGGCGAGCCGCTGGCTGATCGTCAGCCCGAGCCCCAGTCCCCGCTGTCCCCTCGGCATGAGGTGCGCGTCGACCTGAACGTACGGCTCGAACACCTGCGTCAGCCAGCTCGCCGGAATCCCGCGTCCCGTGTCGCGCACGCAGATACGCACGGCCTGGTGGTGTGCCTCGCACTCGACCGAGATCTCGCCCCCCGGCTCCGTGAACTTGATCGCGTTCGCCACGAGGTGATGCAGCACGCGGCGCAATTTCGCCGGATCGGCGCGCACCATGACGTCACTGGCGCACGGGGACGAGTAAAAGTGTATCGCCTTGGCGTAGGTTCGTGGAACCACGCGCTGGCGCAGATCGTGGAGCAGTGACTCGACGTTCACATCCACGCAGTGGAGGGCCACCTCTCCCGCGTCGAGTTTTGCGAACTCCATCGCATTGCGCACCAGTCCGGTCATCGACCGCCATGACCGCCCGATCCGCGCGAACAATCCCAGCCTCGGGCGCTCTCGGCGCAGAAATCTCTCCGAGGCGGCGCCCTTCGCGGTCCGGTGGCGCGACGCGACGTGATCGGAGGGGGGGATCGGCTCCACTTCTGCCGGCGCGGGTGGAAGCTCTTGTCGTCCAGAGGGCAGCGACGGACCGGCACCTGCGGGTTCTTCGCTGCGCTCGGGACGACCGACATGTCCCTCTGCGGCTTCATTATCGTCCGCCACCGGCGGCTCGGACTGCGCCACCGCCACTTCCGCGCGATGCAGCACGTGCTCGGCCAACGTCGCTGTCGTCGCGCTGAGCGAGATGCCGACGCGCGCACCGAGCGATACCGCCTCGCCACCCACCGACAATGGCTGCTCCAGCGCGGCGCGCAGCCGTTCGGACTCAGTGGTCGCCGCTTCGGTCGTCTCGAGCCGCTCCACGAGCACCGCGAATTGGTCACGGCCGCAGCGCGCCACGAGCGATTCGCCGGCGGCTCGTCGCAGGCGTCCGGCAATCGCCGTCAACACCTGATCGCCAGCCTGCGGACCGAATCGCGCGCTGATCGCCGAGAAGTTCTCCACGTCCACCATGAACACGGCGACGAGGTCTTCCGGCGGCGGCGCGAGCCGGTCGTCGGAAATGGCCGGCGCGTCCGTCACGGGCGCGGGCGGCCGCTCGAGCGCGACGCGCAGCCGCTCGAGCAGGACGGCGCGTGTCGCCAGCCCGGTGAGCGCGTCATGATTCGCGTAGTAGCTGAGGCGCTGCTCGTTCGCGTCCTGCTCGTCGACCCGGCGCCGCAGCTCGAGATCCGATGCAGCGAGACGCGCGAACTGCTGCAGCATCTCCAGATCGTCCACGTTCCACGCCGCCGGCTTTTCATATGCCGCGCAGAGTACGCCGTACACGTGATCCGACGCCGAGCGGATCGGCACTCCGAGCAGGGAGCCAAGGCGGAGCTGCACGAAGATGCGGAGCTGCTCGATCGGATGGTTGCGCGTCAGGTCGCGCAGCTCAGCGGGTCCGGCGCTCACCAGCTCCACGAGCCCCGACCGCCACAGCGCGGCCTCGTCGGCCGAGGTCCATCGCGGAATCTCGTCGCTGCTCTCCACCACGCA
>JALYXJ010000386.1 GCA_030947165.1 Gemmatimonadota bacterium | reverse complement strand
ATGTTGTCCACGCGCGCCGACGGGTGAGGCGACGAGCCGCAGTCCGCCGCGCGTCGAACAGCTGGCGTAGCTCCTCGGCGTGCGTCTGTCGCGCGATCTCGAACCCGCGCCGCACGTCGGCGGCCTGGAACCCTTCGGCTTGAAGCTCGCGTGCTCGCCGCACGAGATCGATCGACAGCACCGCGACGCCGAAGACGATGCCTGCGATCAGTGGCAGCGGCCGTCGCGTCGAGGGAAGACCGTAGATCACCGTGAATACCACAACGAGCGCAACCAGCCAGACGGTCTGCTCGGCGGCTTGCAGAAAGCTGCGTACCGGCAGCGCGATGTTCAGCGTGTCCGCGACGCCGGTCGCCTCGGACAACGCCTCGGCGAGAGATTCCGCCGTGGGGAACCGCTCGTGCGGCTCGCGAGCGAGGCAACGGTCTATCGCCGATGCGAGCGCGTCCGGTACGTCGCTGCGTGCCAACGCGACTGACGGCGCGGCACGCGTGTAGCGCGCGACGAGCTGGGCTTCGAGCGTCTTTGCTTCGAACGGCACACGTCCCGTCAGCGCGAAGTAGCCGACTCCTCCGAGGGCGTACAGGTCGCTGCGACCGTCTACCGACTCTCCATTGCCCTGCTCGGGGCTCATGAACGCAGCGGTACCGACCAGTTGTCCCTCGAGGGTAAGTCGAGCGAGCCCCCCGGCACCATTCCCCGCTTGTGCGATGCCGAAATCTGTCACCAGTGCTCGACCGCTTGCGCGCTCCACGAGGATGTTCTCCGGCTTGATGTCGCGGTGCACGATGTTGCGACCATGCGCGTAAGCCAGCGCCCACGCGACCTCACGAAGAATGCGCGCCACCTCGTGCGGCGGAAGCGGTCCCGCACGCCGCGCACGCTCCGCGAGCGTCTCGCCGTCGACATACGCCATCGCGATGAACACCGTACCCTCGTGCACTTCGACGGCATGTATCGGAACGATGTGCGGATGTGACAGACCAGCCGCCGTGCGCGCTTCGCGGATGAATCGCTCGCGCAGCACGGGCTGCGCCGCCATCTGCGGTGGGAGCAGCTTGAGCGCCACGTGGCGATCGAGCGAGAGGTCGCGAGCAAGCAGGACGACCCCCATGCCGCCGCGGCCGAGCTCCCGCTCCAGCGTGTACCGTCCCGCGACGGCGCGCTCGAGGATCTGTAGGTCCGGACTGGAATCGATCAACGACGGCTCTCAGGTTGCCGGCTAGCTCGACAGTGAACCCGCTTGCGCTGGTTGATTATGTCTTTGCGGGCGCAACGCGGTAAAAGTGGCGCCCGCACGAGTTCGCAGGCCTGCTGCCGCGATGCCCCGGCGGCTCAGCGCCCGACGCGCTACTGCACAAGTCCGGGGGCCGGTTCCATGTATCGTGATCGTCGATACCGGCCTTCTCCATCTCACGCAGCTCGCCCGCGGAAAGCTCAACGTCGGCCACGCCCAGTTTCTCCTCAAGGCGATGCAGCTTCGTGGTCCCCGGGCTCGGGACTATCCACGGCCTCCGGCTGCGCAGCCCCCCCGAGCGCAATCTGCGCCGGCGTCGCCGTCTTCTCCCTCTCGAGGCGGGTCAGCAGATCGACGACGACCTGATTCGCCCCGGTTCTCCGCGCTGAAGCGCGGGGACGCTGCCTCGCAGATCGCTGCTCGCGAACTCGGTCGTCTCGTCGATCTTGCCGGTGAGAAAGCCCTTGCCGAACCGGCTGAATGGCACGAAGCCGATGCCCAGCTCCTCGCACGCCTCCAGCCCGCCCTTCGTCTCCGTCTCGCGCAACCAAAGTGAATCTTCGCTCTGGACCGTCGCGAGCGGCTGCACCGGGTGGGCGCGGCTAATCGTCTGCGCAGCGACGGGTGCGCTGATCTCACGGTCCCACGACGAACGCGTCCTCGCGCCAGACTGTCAGTATGGTCCTCGGCCTGCTCGCACGCTCGCGCGCATCGGGTGTCGCGCCTTGCGTGTTCCGGCGCATGGCCGGTCTCCGATTGCCAGAGACGACGACAGCTCGCGATGCGCGCCGATCTGGGCTAGAAGATCCGCGACCTTGTGTTCGGCCGTCGCGATCGAGTCTGCGCCGGCGATGAAGCGCCGAGGTCGGCCACCCGGGCCGGGCGCCCTGGCAGATGCTCGTCGAACGAATACAGCGTCGTGTCCGCGTCCAGAATCGCCGCACGCGATCCGCGTCGAGGTCGCGGCACTGGTCGATGGCGATCTGACGGCGCGCGCCGGCGCCGGAGACACTGTCATCGAGTGAGACGGTGGATGCGGCGCTTTCGCTCGCGCGTGCGCTCGATGCGCCGGCGCTCGATGCGACGCTGCGACGGGCCGCCGCCACGATGGGTGTGTGGTCGTTCATCGAGAGGGTGGCCGCACCCCTGCTGCGTCGGGTGGGCGACGAATGGCACGCCGGCCGGCTCACGCCACCGCAGGAGCATCTCGTGTCCACGATGCTGCACGACATCCTGGGAGGAACGATGCGCGCCCTCCCGCAGCAAATCGGTGCGCCCAAGGTGCTCGTCGCGACACCGGCCGGCGACCGGCATGCCATCGGCGCCGCGCTCGTCGGCGCCGCCTCGGCGCTGGAGGGGTGGAACGTGCTCTACCTCGGCGCCGACCTCCCCGCCGCCGATATCGCTGACGCGGCGAGAGCGGCTGGCGTGCGCGTGGTGGCCATCAGCATCGTGTACACGGCAGACCGGGCACATGTGCTTGGCGAGTTGCGCTCACTGTGCTTGCGACTCCCCGCGGACGTCGCCCTCATCGCTGGCGGGGCGGGTGCGACATCCCTCGCGAGGGAGCTGGTGGCAATGGACGTGCGAGTCGAATCGAGCATTCCGGGGCTGGTGGCCGAGCTGCGGCGCCACCGCCCAGCGGAGTGAATGCCGTACACTGCGCTGGAAAACGCTTCGCGGGAGCACGTTCCCCGGGGAGCGTTGGATCACGGCCGACCGATCAGCGGTACAGCGATCCCAGAACGACAAGGATCGCGAGGGTAAGCATGACGGCGGCTGGCGCGGACTTTCGCAGGGGGTCGTGAATCCTGAAGTGCATCGCCAGCGCGCCGAGCATGAGCACGCAGAGGAGCAGCGCCGCGGATAGGGCGAGCTGGCGGTACCAGATTCCGATGATGAGGGCGAGCGCCACGCCCACCTTGAGGACACCGACGACGGCCACCATCCATGCGGGCAGGCCGTACGCCGCGAACTCCTCACGCATGTTCCTCGCGGCGCCGCCTCGATAGGGAGTGCTTCGATTGACGCGCAGCAGCCAGACGTTCAGCAGGCCGAGCGCGGCCACGAGCTGGACGAGGATGATGAGAGGACCCATTGGAGGTACCGCCGCGTTTCGGGTGAACGAGCCGTTCTGCATCCCACTGCTATGTGACACATGGAGCACACGTGCAACTCGGCATCACGATCGCGGCGGCCCTGTCGAGCACTGTTTTCCTCTGGTACGGCGCGGGCCTGTTTCGTTCTCGCGCGATGGTGGTCGAGTTCGAGCGCTACCATCTCGCACCGTATCGAACGATCACTGGCGCGCTGCAGCTGGCGGCGGGAGTGGGCGTCCTCACCGGGCTCCGCTTTCGCCCGCTGCTGCTCCTCTCCGCGGGAGGTCTAGCGGCAATGATGCTCGGGGCGGTGGTCGTGCGCCTGCGCGTGCGTGATCCGCTGCTTGCGGCGATTCCAGCCCTCCTCCTTTTCTGCCTGAACCTGTTCATCGTGCTGGCTGCGGAGTAGGGCACGCTCGCAGCTGCCGACAGCGGGGCGAACGCGCCGCGGCGCCGAAACGTTCGGGGTCGCTGCTGCCCCGCGCTTGCGATTGGCGCGCTCGACCGGTGCATGGTCTCCCCACGCTCAGCACGCGTTCCGCAACGCGCCCAGCCGAAGCGTCTAGCGCGTGCCGTGTGTGCGCCGGAGACGACGACCTGCAGCGCCGTCCGATCAGGTACCCGTCGACTCCGAGTTGGCTACTGGCAACGCCCAGCTCGGAGTTGCTGACTTCCCCAGGCCGAACGACCATTCCCGGCTCCACGTTCGCCGCGCACAACCTGTTGCCGTTGCTCGCAATACGCAGACAACCCCATCGTGCCAGGCGACAAACGGCCACCAAGCGCCGAAGACGCCGGTGACCGCTGGGTGACCGCTGCAACGCGAAAAACCGGCTGCAGACACTGGCAGCCGGCTGCGACCCGCTGGCGGCGATGTAGTCGATCTCGCCGCCTTCACGGGTGCGTCGGTTTCGACACGAAGCGAGGCATCCCGTCTTCCCACGGGCTGTCCGTCAACTGACGCTTGTCAGAGCCGTCGGCATTCATCATGAAGATGACACCATAGGGCTGGAACGTGTTGTCGTAGAGCGCCGCCTCGTCCTTGAAGCCGTAGATCCCACTGTTCCACAGCAGGTGCTTGCTATCGGCGGTCCAGACAGCGTGCGCATCGTTGGCCGGCGTCGTGGTCAGCTGCCGCAGATCGGTGCCATCGGGCCGGATCGTGTAGATGTCGAAGTTGTTCCCTTCGTGCTTGCGCGTGAATGTGACGAGCGCGCCGTCCGGCGACCAGAAGGGCAGGTTGTCGTATTCGGTAGTGAGCACCTGCACCGCGCCACCGTTCAGGTCGAGGATGCGCAGCCCCCACGTCTTCCCACCCCACACGCGATAGACGATCCGCTTGCCGTCGGGCGACCAGCTCGGGAACCCGGCGTTCAGTGTATCGCCCGTGAGATCCCGCGCCCCGGTGCCGTCCCGTCGCACGATCATCAGCCTCGCCGGCTGAGTCTTGCGGTTCTGCAGGTAGCCGCCTAGCCCAAAGGCGATCCATTGCCCGTCGGGCGACCAAGCCGGCGCAAACGCCGCTCCGCTCCCCGCGCTGAACACGCGTCGCTTGTTCGAGCCATCGGCATCCATGATGGAGATCGCGCCGTCGGAGACGGCCTTCTCCGTCACGACGAGCTTCCCGTCGTTCGCGACGGTGGGAAAGACGTCGGTGTAGCGATACTCGCAGTCAGGGGTCCAACTGTAGAGCAGCTGATTCTGCGGGCGTGGCTTGAAGTCGACCTTCTCATAGACCACCGTGCGCCCGCCGGGCGCCCACGACGGGGACCGAAGTGCGCGTGTGACCGCGGGTCCTCCTGTCGTGTGCGCCAGACCCGCGTTTGTCCCCGCCTTGACGAGATACCTGATGTCTGCCGGCCCGACGTACTGTGGCAGGACCTTCAGCCCTGGTCCCTCGGTGTGAGCCGTGCGCTCGCCCGTGGCGACGTCCACGGAGATGATCTGCGAGGTCGCACCGGGGCCGATGCCGGCTCTGAGGCGCGCGTCCCACGTCTGCTCGACGGGGATCTCGTAGAACACGATGCGCTTCCCGTCGGGAGACCATTTCGGCGCTCCCGCGCTGGTGCCGCCCTGCGTGAGGCGACGGAACCCGCTGCCATCCAGACGGACGATATAGATGCCCAGCTCCTGTACGTGCTCCCAGCCCGAGCCGTTGCCGTGCCCCAGCCATTCGGTATTCCGGTCCGACGAGAACGCGATCCACTGACCGTCCGGCGACCACGCGGGCCGGAGGAATGCGTCCGGCTTGGTCGAATCCCCCTGGATTCCCGTTTGCCCGGTCAGGTTGCTCAGCCGCCGAGACCTGAGATCGAGAATCCACACGTTCGCCTTGTGCGTGTCCCGGGTAGACACGAATGCCAGCTTCGTCCCGTCGGGCGACAACACGCCCTGATCATCGAGCGCCGGGTTGTCGGTCAGGCGTTCCAGGCCGGTGCCATCTGGATGAACACGATAGATGTCCGCCTGCCCTGCCCCGCTGCGCTCGGAGGTGAACACGATCCACCGGCCGTCGGCGGACCAGGACGCGTGGTAGTCGAACCCCGACGTCGGCAGGAGTTGGTGCTCGCCAGAGCCGTCGGCGTTGGCAATGTAGAGCGTTGATGCCGACGGTCCGATCCGGTTCATCAGCATGACACCCTTCACGGTGTGGCTTTCGACCCCTGGGTTCGACTTCTCCTGACCATGGGCGGGAAGGCTGACGGCAACCTGGAGCGCGAGCGTCGTCGTCATGGCGTACCCGCACCAGGTCGGCATCGTGGACATGGGCTATCTCCCCCTCGGTGATGAGCCAGCGGCGGTCCCGCCGACGGCCGTTTGGCCCCTCACGAGTGATCATACGCAGGCAAAGCCGCCTGAGCGAGGCACAAGACGCGAACGGCACCCCGATGAGTTGAATGGCCGGTCACGCGACGCGAGCGGCGCGGAGTCGAAGGGCTGGCCGACTAGCTAGCTGTGATTACCGGACACGTTGTTTCGCAGTAAGGCTGTTCACTCGGTCATGACGGAGGCAAGGTGGGGTTGTCGAGACGCCCACCAAGCCACTGTCAGAGGACCGAGTGAAC
>JALYXJ010000383.1 GCA_030947165.1 Gemmatimonadota bacterium | reverse complement strand
CCCCCCCTCTCGCGTACCTGGTGCGTCAACCGACGCGGCAACTAGTGCCCACGTCCCCGGCTGTCATGATCGTCGTGGTCATTGCCATTGCCATGACCCTTGTTGCCCTTGTTCTCCTTCTTCCACTCCTTTTCGCGCTCCTTCTGCGCTTTCCGCTCGTCCTTCAGCTGCTCCTTCTGGCTTCGCTGCCCAGCGTTCCACTCGCGCTCACGCTCCAGTCGCGCCTGTTCGATCTCACGCTCCCGACGCTCGCGCTCCCAGCGGGCCTGGTCGCGGCCCGTGCGGCTGTCGTAGGTGCCAGTGTTCGTGCGGTACGGGTCGAGCCGCGGATCGTACTGCGAGCTGCGCGGATCAATCCGCGGGTCGTACTGCGGGCTGCGCGGGTCGAGTCGCGGGTCGTAGCGACCGTGACGCACGGTCCCGGCAGGATAAGTCCGATTCGGATACGAGGCCTGCGTCCCGCTGCCGTAGATCACCCGACCGTTCGCCGGCACGTTGCGCTGTGCGGTGGCACAGTCCGTCGGCGCTGGCTGGCGTCCGGGCGGCACACCGTCGATCCAGATCCGGCACATGCCAGCCGGCGGCATCTGCCCCGGCGGGATGTTGGCCGTGGGATAGACGGTGCCGCGGGTGTCCACGGATCCGATGGGGCTGTTGGTGCCGGTGCGCGTGCCCTGACGAATCTGCGCCTGGGCCGACGTCGCGGCGACCAATAAGGCAGTGCCAATGGCAATGGAATGACCAAGTCGATTCATGAGAACTCCTCCTCGATGTGTCGCGCGCTCGCGCGACGGTGGGACGATCCTGCGCCGGTACTGCTTGCAATCGACACGCCTTACGAGCGGGCTCATCCCTCGACGTGGCGAGGGAGGTGAAACATGATCTCGTGGATCCAATGGAGCATCGCGTAGCGTCAGCAGCTCGAGCGCCTGCACCAGGCTGCCGATCGATTCAGCGTACCCTGCGCGCAGCCGGTGAGCGCGAGGAAGCAGATCGGGGCGAGGGGTAGCAGTGGAAGAGCGGGGGCGACGTCCGGGGAGCGCATGCCACCGGTAAGGGCACCTTTCCGGCCAATCGCGGGTCGCCATGCAAGTGGTTGCAATGCACACGCTTACTGCGTCGCGTGACCTGCGGCACACCCCGGCTTCGTCCTGAATCGGCTACAAACGTGTGTGGTGGGTGGGACAACTGCCGCTCAGTGTCGCCCGTGTCCAGAGCCCGCGACTCCACCGGAGCGATAGCATGTCAGGAGGCTGACGATGGGGATTCAGACGAGCTCGAGCTCTACCGCGTTGACCGCGAGCGAGCGGTTGAGGTAGCAGTGCACGCCGCAGGGGACCAACCCTGCGTCGGCGAAGATCCGCCGGTACTGCGACTTGGTGCGTGGGTGCCAGTCCTCGAGGTCACCCTCCATCTCGTCGCCGGTGGTGTACGCCTCGAGAAAAGCAACTCCGCCGAGCAGAGTTGCGAGGTGACGCACGCCACGCTTCAGCGCGTCGGTTGGCACGTACTGCAGCATGTCGGCGCACACGATCAGGTCGTATCCTCGTCCGAGCTGGAGCTCGGCGAGCTTCTCGAAAGTGCCGAGCCGGATGCCTCGGCGCTTGCCGTGCCGCGCGACGACCCATTCGCTCGGGTCGACGCCAACGTAGCGAAGTTCAGGACGCATGCGTCGCAGCTCCGTGCCCCACACCCCCTCTCCGGCCCCTATGTCGAGGACGGACCGGAGCTTGCGACCGAGAAAATACTCGGCGACCCCGGCCGCCATGCGTATCTTCCGCCGCACCGAGTCCGGAGAATGGACCCGGGTACGCGGATCGCGGTACCACTTGGTGAAGTATGCCTCGTCGTAGGACTTACGACCGGCGCCCTCCTTCACAGATGGAGAGATCATGCGGATTAGACGTGAGATGCGAAGACTGATGCCGGAGCGTGCGCGCCGTGCGCAGCGTGGCATTCTACTGACAGCCCTGGCGAGCCTGGCGCTGGTGGGCGCCTGCTCCAGGAACACTAACCCTGAGGAAGCAGCGGAGCCGATCCCTCCGACCAGGCTTCGTGTCGAGAACCAGGCCTTCCTCGACCATAACATTTTCGTGTATCGCAGCTCGCAGCGCATCCGGCTCGGTACGGCGAACGGAAACAGCACGACGCGGATGACCATTCCGCAGAACCTCATCTTCGGCGCCACGCCGCTGCGCTTCCAGGCCGATCCGATCGGCGGCAACCGGGCGTCGATCTCTCAGGAGATCACGGTCTCGCCCGGCGACGAGGTCACTCTCGTCATCCCGCCTCGATAGGCCATGAGGCACGCGCGTGAGATGGGCCGGTGACGGCGGCGGCACTGCTGCGTGTCGCCGCCGTGCTCGCCGGTCTCGCCCTGCTCGCCGTGTCCGGCGTGCTCGGCTACATCTCGGTCATCGCGCTCAGGCGGAGCGAGGGAGTGTTCATGCCGGCCGGGTATGTCGCGCTCGCCTGCTTGGCCGGTGGAGTATTCCTGATGCGGGTCGCGATGCGGAGCTGAGGTTGGTGGCGAGTGCGGGGCGGGAGCGGGGACGGGCTTCAACCTTCGGTCGAACGGTGCTGTCGAACGCTGGTCGGCGTTGGATCCCCACTACCCAATTGCTCATGTCCTCCCTGCTTCGGTTTCAGGCGCTCGTCGCCTCGCTGCTTCTCGTACCGGTCTTTTCCGGCGCCCAGACACTGCTCGGGCGTAGCGACTCGGTGTACACGTGGCGCGGTCAGATGACCGCTGGCGCGCAGCTCACGGTACGCAACTACAACGGCCCAATCGACGTTCGCCCCGCCAGCGGCAACACGGCCGAGGTGCGAGCCGAAAAGCGGACTGGCCGAGGCGGTGGCGACATTCAGGACGTCGCCTTCGACGTGTCGACGTCGCGGGATGGCAATGTGGTGATCTGCTCGACGCTGCGGAACAACAATCCGTGCGACGAGGATCATCATGGCTGGAACGACGACGATGGCGGCTGGCGCCGCAACGTGACGGTCGCGATGACGGTGCTCGTGCCGCGTGGCGTGACCGTCACGGTCGGGACCGGTAATGGAGCGGTGTCCGTCGAGCGGGTGGGAGGCGAAGTGCAGGCGTCCACCGGCAATGGCCGCGTGAGCGTGTCCGGCACCGACGGCCTCGTACGGGTATCCACCGGAAATGGTGACGTGGACGTGCGCGACGCGAAGGCGGCGGTGCGGGTCTCGACCGGCAACGGTCGAGTGTATGTCGCCACCTCTCAAGGTCCGGTGGACGCGCGGACCGGGAATGGAGACATCGACGTGCAGATGACCGCGCTGCGCTCGCCGGAGAGCATGGGCTTTCACACCGGAAGTGGTACGGTGCGGGTGACGCTGCCGGCCAACTACAGCGGCGACCTGGACGCATCGACGGGGAACGGGGACATCCGGTCGGACTTCGATCTCAAGGTGCAGGGCCCGATGAGCCCGCGCCGAGTCCACGCGACGATCGGCAGCGGCGGTCCGGCGCTCCGATTGACGACGGGGAACGGTCGAGTCGAGTTGAGGAAGGCGAACTGAGGAGAGCGTGAGAGCGTGAGAGCGTGA
>JALYXJ010000306.1 GCA_030947165.1 Gemmatimonadota bacterium | reverse complement strand
ATCCTGTACACGGTCGTAGACTCGACCGGACAGGCGGACATCTGGCGCTACGACATCGCCAGCCGACGGACGACGCGCGTGACGGACACCCCCGAGAGCGAATACTCCGCGACCGTGATGCCCGGCGGCCGGCAGTTCAGCGTCATTCGTGTGGAGCGGGACTCAACTCAACGGCTGTGGAGCTTTGCGCTCGACGGCTCGGATCCACAGCTCGTGCTCGCGGCGCTCAAGCCGGTTGGCTACCACGCGTGGCTCGATTCCACGCGACTGGTGGCCTACGTCCTCGGCACACCCAGCACGCTTCACTTCGTGTCGCGCGACGGCGCGGTCGACCAGATCCGCGCGCGCGACATCGGTCGGGCTGTGCACCGGGTACCGACACGAGAGGCGTACACCTTCACGCAGCGTGACAGCGCGAAGGTCCTCTGGATCATGGTTCAGCCGATCGGCGACGGGCTGACGGAGCGCGTGATTCGCGCGGCGCCGGACAATGAGTTTCACGCGTGGGCGTCGAGCGGCGAGCTGCTTTCGGCATCGCGCGGCATCCTCCAGCGATGGAATGGCCGACACGGCGAAGCCAGCGCATGGACTCCGGTGGCCGATCTCTCGACGAACGGCGTGAAGAACGTCAGCCGACTGGCCGTGAGCCCCGATGGGCGCTGGCTGGCCTTCGTGGCCGAGCCGACCACGCCCTGACGTGGGTCAGCGCTTGCGTCCGGGTGCGATCGCGTCGCGGCCGAAGCGGGCGCGCACGGAATCCATCGCGCGCGATACCTCGACATCCTTCTCCGTCTCCAGCTTCCGTACGCCGGCCTCGAACAGCCCGAGCTGCGTGGCAGGCGGCGGCGTGAAGTTGGTGAGCGCCACGCTCAGCAGCCGCGCGGGGACGTGGCGCGCGCGGCGCAGCTTCTGGAGCAGCTCGCGAGCAACGGTGAAGATCGCCCGATCGGAGGTCAACGATTCGTCCACCGTGCGGCTCGCCGAGCGGTTGGTGAAGTCCTTGTCTCGAATGCGCACGGTCACCGTCCGCGCCATCAGTCCGTCGCTCCGGAGGTCGGCCGCCGCCCGGCTGACCAGCTCGGTGAGCTCCCCCTCCAGCAGCAGGTCGTCATTGATGTCGGTGGCGAAAGTCTCGTCGCGGCTGATGCTCTTCACGACGTCCCTCTCCTCCACCTCGCCGTCGTCGATGCCCTGCACCCGTCGGGTGAGCCATTCGGCGTCGCCTTCGCCGACGAGACGCTCCAGTGCGGCCCGATCGAGGGCCAGCACGTCCTCCACCCGCTTCAAGCCGCGCTCGGCGAGGCGCGCGTTGGTCTTCGGACCGATGCCCGGGATGTCGCGCAGCTCGAGCTCGCGCATGAACGCGAGCTCCCCTCCCTCCGGTACGATGTATACGCCGCTGGCCCCTTTGCTGGGCTTCGCGCGCTCGACCGCGAGCTTGGCCACGAGCTTCGACGTCCCCCCGCCGATCGAGACCGTGAGCGCCGTCTCGGCGATCACGGCGTCGCGGACGCGGCGCGCCACGGCCTCGAGCGGGGCGTCATCGTAGAGGGCCTCGGTGCCGCCCAGATCGAGGTACCACTCGTCGATGCTGGCGGCCTGGACGATCGGTGCGAACCGCTCCAGGACGGCGCGGATCTCCCGGTGCTTCTTCGAGCACTCGCCACGCGGCACGGGGACGCACATGGCGTCCGGGCACAGCCGGAGGGCGCGAGAGATCGGCATCGCCGAGCGGACTCCGAACTTCCGCGTCTCGTAGGACGCGGAGCAGACCACCCCGCGACTGCCCGGAGCGCCGCCCACGATGAGCAGGGGAGCCCGACCCGCGCCCTCAGGGTCGACCATCCGGGCGACCGCGACGAAGAACGCGTCGGCATCGGCGAGGAGGATGCGGCGGGGCCGGGGCATGCGGGGAATCTACAGAAACGGCGAAATGGTGAGAGGTGAGGGGTGAGCGGTGAGCGGTCACCCCGGCCGCCCTTACCATTCATCACTCACCATTCACCACTCACCCGTTCTCCTAAGCGAATGCGTCGCCAGCAGTTGGGCAGTTGACCCGCGCTCCCGAACCCTCTAAGTTGCGGGTCTGCCCCAAAACGCCTTCAGTGGCGGCCGAGACCCGGGTTGCATGACGCACCGGTGAGGCGATGGTCTCATTTCGAGTCTTTCAGGTCATGTTCAAAACGTTCAGCGCAACGCCGACCGACATCCAGCAGGACTGGTATGTCGTCGACGCCGAGGGCATGGTCCTCGGGCGCCTCGCGACTGAAATCGCGCGCATCATCCGCGGCAAGCACAAGCCGATCTTCACCCCGCACATGGACACGGGCGACGGCGTCATCGTCGTCAACGCGTCCAAGGTTCGCGTCACCGGCCGGAAGGCGGAGCAGAAGGAATACTTCCGCCACACCGGCTACATGGGCCACGAGCGGTTCACGCCGTTCGCCAGCATGCTCGCCAAGCACCCCGAGCGCGTGATCGAGAAGGCGGTGTACGGCATGCTCCCGAAGACCGCACTTGGCCGTCAGGTGCTTCGCGGCAAGCTGCGCGTCTATCCGGGTGCCGAGCACCCGCACACGGCGCAGACGCCCAAGACGCTGACCTTCCCGAAAGCAGAGGCGAAGTAAGACATGCCCGATACGCAGATCACGCATACGATCGGCCGCCGCAAGGAAGCTGTCTGCCGCGTCTACCTGAAGCCCGGCTCGGGCAAGTGGGACATTAATGGCCGTACGCTCGGGGATTACTTCCCGAGACCGGCGCTCGTGACAGCCATCCAGCAGCCGTTCACGGCCACCGACAAGCTCGGCCAGTACGACGTGAAGGCGAACGTGAATGGGGGTGGACAGACCGGCCAGGCGGGCGCGCTCCGGCTCGCCGTTGCCCGGGCGCTCGTGAAGATCGACGAGACCCATCGCCCCAAGCTCCGCAACCTCGGCCTCCTCACGCGTGACGCGCGAGCGGTCGAGCGCAAGAAGCCCGGCCGTCCGAAGGCCCGCAAGCGGTTCCAGTTCTCGAAGCGCTAGAACGTTTTTCGGCTTTCGGTTTGTCGGCTCTCGGCGGGCCGCTCGGGAAGCAAAACTGTCCCGAGGCCGGCCGAAAGCCGAAAGCCGAGAGCCGAGAGCCGACGAACCGAAGAGCGCAGTTCAGCAGTTCGCAGTTCATCTCTCACGTGGGCCGAGTCGCTGTCCGGTGCCGGAAACCCGGTGGACATCGATGACGACAGCCCGCCGACGATTCAAACCACTCGTGACCAGCAATGGCTGAAAATCTCCCCAAGCTCGAAGACCTCCTCGCGGCCGGCGTCCATTTTGGACACCAGACGCGCCGGTGGAATCCCAAGATGCGCCGCTTCATCTTCGCCGAACGCAACGGGATCCACATCATCGACCTCCAGAAGACGCTCCGGCAGCTCGAGCTCGCCCAGAAGCTCGTGCGCGACGTCGTGCTCCGCGGCGAGAACGTCCTCTTCGTCTGCACGAAGCCGCAGGTCGCGGGCATCGTGAAGCAGGAAGCGGAGCGCTCCGGCGCGATGTTCATCACCGAGCGCTGGCTCGGCGGCCTCCTCACCAACTTCCAGACGGTGAAGAAGCAGCTGCGCCGCATGAAGGAGCTCGAGGCGGGCAGCGCCGAGGGTGGCGAGTGGGCGAACTACACCAAGAAAGAGCGCCTGATGATGACGCGCGAGAAGGAGAAGCTGTCCAAGTACCTCAACGGTATTCGGTCGCTGACGCGCACGCCGGGCCTCATGTTCGTCGTGGACGCCAAGAAGGAGAAGATCGCCGTCGCCGAAGCGAACAAGCTCGGCATCCCGATCATCGCGATCGTCGACACGAACGCCGACCCCGACCTCATCACGGTGCCGATCGCCGGCAACGACGACGCGATTCGCTCGGTGGAGCTGATCACGCGCGCGATCGCCGACACGATCGCCGAAGCGCGCCGCGAGGCGCCGTCTCGCGAGGAGACCGAGGAAGGCAAGGAAGGCGAGATGACGTACAGCTCCGAGCGCGGTACCGAGGCGGCTGGCGACAAGGACGACAAGCGTCGCCGTCGCCCGCGCCGCCGCCGCGCCAAGCCTGAGGCGATCGCCGCCCACCTCAAGGGCACCGAGGGTGAGGC
>JALYXJ010000253.1 GCA_030947165.1 Gemmatimonadota bacterium | reverse complement strand
GCTCATCTCCGCGGCGGGGGAGCAGGACCACGCGCTGCTGATCGACTGCCGCTCGCTGCGCACGCGCGCCGTGCCCGTGCCCGCCGATGCATCCGTCGTGGTGCTCGACACCGCGACGCGGCGTGGGCTCGTGGACTCCGCCTACAACGAGCGCCGCGCGCAGTGCGAGACGGCGGCGCGATTCTTCGGCGTTCGTGCGCTGCGCGACGTGGACCTCGCCACCTTCTCGAAGCGCGCGGGCGGGCTCGATCCCGTGACGCGTCGGCGTGCGCAGCACGTGGTGACGGAGAATGCCCGCACCCTCGCCGCCGCCGACGCCCTGGCCGGCCACGATCTCCACACCGTCGGGGCGTTGATGAATGAGAGCCACGCGAGCCTGCGTGATGCCTTCGAGGTGTCGCGCACGGAGCTCGACGTCATGGTGTCGATCGCCCGCGAGCAGCCGGGCTGCTATGGCGCTCGCATGACTGGCGCCGGCTTTGGCGGCTGCGCGGTGGCCCTCGTGGACGCGGCGCGTGCCGAGGGCTTCGCCGGTGTGGTCGCGCGCGACTACCACACCGCTGTCGGTCTCACGCCGGCAGTTTACCTCTGCCTGGCCGCGCCCGGGGCCAGCCTCGAGAGCGCCTGACCAACGGTCCACTGACGGGCTTGGCCCCGCTCATGCTGATTGTTCGGAACGCGGACATGGACCGGGAGGGTCACATGAGCACTCGTACGGGAGCGCGCGCGCTGCTGATGTGCAGTGCCGCACTGGCTGGAGTCGTTGGCGCGGGCTGCGCGTCCGCACCCGCAGCGCATAGCGCGAGCGCACCGACGCCGATTCCTGACTCGGTGACGGTGGCGTACGGTCGGATGGCGCGAGCACGCGTCACCGACGCCGTGACGAGCCTCGGACCCGACGAGCTCGAGAAGGGGCATGCCCTCCGCATCGAGGACCTGCTTGTTGGCCGCATCTCCGGCGTGCAGGCGTCCCGGACCGCCTCGGGGCGTCTCATGATCCGCATTCGGGGGACGCCGTCGTTCCAACCCGGGGGGAGCGAGCCGCTGATCGTGATCGACGGCGTGCCCGCGCCGGCCTTTGGTGGATCCAGTGCGCTCGACAGCGTCTCGCCATCCGACGTGGCGCGGATCGACGTGCTGAAGGACGCCGGCGCGGCCGCGATCTATGGTGCACAGGGGGCCAACGGCGTGATCATCGTGACGACCAAGCGCGCCCGCGGCGGCTCGGCGCCCTAGCTTCGCCGGAGAAGTGCAGGTGGCTCAGGGCACGGGCACCGTCCAGGCCAGCACGCCGCCACCGTGCCCGTCCGGCATGATGCTCGTCTTGAGGATCGCGCGGTCGATCAGGTTGTCCGGGTGGGAGTGCGAGTAGCGCACGACCTTCAACCCCGCGAAGGTGCCGACCCCTGCGCCGAGCACCACGTCGCTCGCCCAGTGCACGTTGTGATACATGCGTGAGAGCCCGACGAGGGTCGCGCCGCCATAGAGCACGGGCGCCGCGTACCAGGTGTACTGCGGCCACATCCGCTGCACCTCGCTCGTCACCGACGACGCGACGGCGAATGCCGTGGTGGTGTGGCCGGAGGGAAAGCTCTGCCTGGTCGAGCTGGAGAATCCCTTCAGGAACTTGAAGTCCTTCGGGTTCGTATCGAGCGACACGTACGGACGGGAGCGGCCGAGCAAACCCTTGAGGATGCCCGTGACGCCCGAGCCGATCAGTGCCGCCTCCGTGCCGTGCCAGCCGAGGTCCTCCACGCCGGGGTGGTCCGCGGCGCGCCCGTACAGATAGAGCGCGGGTCCGATGAGGAACGCGCCCGGGCTGGTGATGACCTCGACGCCGTTGGCGGCGCGATCCAGGAATCTGTTCGTCGGCGTGGTCGGATCGTGCAGATGATTGGCGATGTGCCGGTCGATCGGAAACATCGCGACCGTCACGCCGACGAATCCGGCGGCCAGGAAACCGTCCGCCGCGGTGAACAACGTTTGCTGACGGCGGCTCGTGTCGGTCGGTGCGGCGACCTGCGCGCGAGCCGCCGGCACGATGATGGAGCCGAGGAGGCAGGCGCCGATCGCGCGCCGAAGGAGCCCAGGGAAATTCATTTGGCGGTCGGGTGGGTGGGAGATGTCGCCGGAGCGGACAACGCTTCTGGCCGGCGCCGATTCCTGTCGTACAGCAGGGTGCACAGCACGGCGATCAGCAGACCAGCGCACCAGCCGCCGATCACGTCGGTGGCCCAGTGCACGTTCAGGTAGACACGGCTGACACCGATGATCAACGGAACGGCGATGGCCAAGGTCACCGCTGTGGAGCGCCTGATCAGTCCTTCCCGCCAGTATACGTATGCGAGCGTGCAGCAGATTGCCGCCGACGCGGTCGCATGTCCCGACGGAAAGGAGTACGAGCTCGGGACGATCCCGCCGAGTCCCACCGGCCGCGGCCGCGCATAGAGGAGCTTGACGATATTGAACAGCGCAATCGCCACGACTGGGGCAACAAGCACGCCGGCCGCCACGCGCCGCTTCCCGCGCGCCCAGAGATTCGCCGCCCCGAGCACGGCGAGTCCGGTCATCGGTGCAATCCCGCCCACTCGCGTCACGATGAGAAAGAAGGTGACGAGCGGCGCGCTCTGGTGGGCGAGCAGCCAGTGCTGGACCGCGACGTCGAAGCCGGTGCTCTCCCCTGCCAGGACATCCTCGCCCACTTTGGCGGAGCCGATGAGCGCGAGGGTGGCGATCGCGACGACGACCGCCCACTCCCGCCCGAACCGTACCACCCACTCGCGCCAACCGTGAACGGGAGCGCTCGCCGGGATGCTATGGGAGTCCGAGCGGCGCACTAACGCAGCCGCACCACGACGCCCTGCGTCGGCGGCGCGGCGCCGCCGGATCCGGTCAACGTCAACGACGCCACCCCGTTGGCCGGCACGGCGAAGCGGTAGAACACTGCGCCACCAGGGATGACCGAACCCGACGTCCCGCTCGCCGGCAGAGTCGTGACCACCAGCGGATAGATCCCCCTTCCACCGTTGAACGCTTGGAAGAGGTTGTGCCAGTTCCAGCTCGGCTGCGTGTAATCCGCGCTCTCGTTCGTCACCACGTCGTCGGTGTATTGCGAGACCGACCAATCGCGCAGCAGCCCGCCGATGTCCGTGCCGTACACCGCGCGCAGGTTGTCGATCCCGGTGGTCTTCGAGTTCACCAGCGCGGTCCAGACGTCGGCGTCCACGCCGCCCGAGCGGAGCTTGCGGTCCGTCGCGTACCGCAGGAAATCATACGTCGCCCCGCGCGTCGACAGGCTGTCGTTGTCGCGAATGGGCGAGCTGGTGGACGGCGCCTTGAGATATTCCTCGTACCGCCCGGCATTCGACGACTGATCCTCGTTGAACGCGGCGATCCCGCTGCCGCTCCCTCGCAACGTACTGATGGTGATGTTCGTCCGCGGCGCCAGGCCAGACTGCCGGAAGAACAGCAGCTCCTCGGCAATGTGGCTGAGCCCTTCGTTCAGCCAGACCACCTCGAAATCGTTCGCGTGGGTCACATATGTCCGGCGCGATCCATTGATCAGGTGCTGGAACTCGTGGCCGATGAGCGGCGTGACGAGGCTGTCGACGAATCCTCGGGTGCGCACGTTGCCGTTGACCGCGCCCGTTGGATCCGGTGAGAGCAGATAGAACATCTCTCCGAAGTTGCTTCCCGGGCACGCGAAGCCCGGCGTGGTGCTGGTGGTCGGAAAGAGATCCCGGTCGAAAAAGAACCCGCCGGTGAACGCCTCCGAGCTGCGCGCCGTGAGCTCGTTGACCGCGCGCGTGAACAGCAGCACGATGTGGCCGTTCCCGTCGATGTCCGTAGGCGAGCCGAAGTTGGCGACGTCCAGCGGATACACCAGTGTATCGAAGTTGGCGGCGAACCGATTGTAGTCGGCGGTGCTGAATCCGCCGGCCGGGTTCAGGGTATCGACCGCAATGATCGCCTTGCTCCCGATGGCGACGATCTGCGCGCCGTGATTCACGATCGCATCGCAGGCAGAGGGACTCACGTTGAACGTCACAATGTCGCCGACCTGCACGTTGCTCGGGATCAGGCTGCTCCGTCGGCCGCTCGGCGCCGGCCGTCGCGCCGCAGGAATCATCGGAGTCAGACGTGCGCGCGCGCGCTCGTTCAGCCGTGCCGCAAAGGAGAAGTCGAGCCTCGGTCCACGCTGTGTCGCGGTGCCGAGCGGAGCCTCCGACAGGCTCGCGAGCGACGTGGCCGGCGCGCTGACGCTCCCCGCAGTCCCGATTCCCGACGCGACGAGCTGGAATGCGCTCGTGGCCGAAGTCGTGGTCGCGGTGTCAGAGACGACCAGTAGGAACTCGCCGCCGGTCGACCCGCCCGCGATTCTCAGCTCCGTGGCACCGACCGTCGTGACGGCCTCTCCCGGAGCGATCGCGTTGTCTCCCGGGCCTGTGCTGTCCGACTTGCAGGAGATGCACAGCACGAGAACCAGTGTCGTCGCCAGGTGGGACTGGCGGCGCGGGGCAAAACGGATCATTTCAGCAAGCTCCTGTATTCGTTGGGTTGTACGGCCGCTCTCCCTCACATACCCCGTGCCAGAGGCGCCGCGCTGGCAGGCCGACGGGGCCGGACCCATTCCGGGCCCACCCGAGTAGATTAAATGATGCCCCGCCCCAGACGTCAGCGCCCCGCCGTCAACGTCGCCACCATCGCCCTTCGCGCCGCCGTATATCTGTCGGCCGCGTGGGCCACGCTGGTAATGCTCGCCTCCGGGCTTTTCCCTGGCTCTGGCGTACTGACTCTGACACTCGCGATCTACACCACCCTACCCCTCGTGGCCTTCGTGCGCTGGCGCGGCTGGCCATTCTACCCGGGCGCGGCCTTCCGCCTTCTGGTGGTCCGTCCCTTCTGGTACACCCAGCTCATCCTTCCGCTCGTTGCGGGGGCCGGACTGATCGGTGTCATCGCGGGGGCGCCGTTCGGACACGCGATCCTCGCCGGCCGCGTGCTCGCGGGCGCCGTGTTCGCGATCGTCGCGTCGGTGCTCGGGCTGGGATACCTCGGCGCGCGTCGGCTGGTCGTCCGGAACGTCGACGCCGTCATCCCCGGTCTCGCCCCCGAGTTCGATGGGCTGAGCATCGCACAGCTGTCGGATCTGCATGTCGGACCCCACACGTCGCGTCGCTTCCTTCGGCGCGTCGTGGAGGCCACCCAGTCGCTGGTGCCCGACGTCATCGCCGTCACCGGCGATCTGATCGACGACCGTGCCGAGGACGTCGCCGTCTATGCGAGGGCGCTCGGCGCGCTCGAGGCGCCGCTCGGCGTCTACATGATTCCCGGCAACCACGACGTGTACGCCGGATGGGACGACGTGGAGCGCAACCTGCGCTCGGCCCGGCTTGGTACGGTCCTCGTGAACGAAACTCGTCTGCTGCACAGGGGAGACGCGACGATCGCGATCGTCGGCACGGGCGATCCCGCCGGCGGGCAGCGAGGAGCATCGCGCGTCGCGCCCGACGTGGATCGGGCGCTCGAAGAGGTGCCGAGCAGCGCCACGGTCATCGCCTTTGCGCACAATCCGAAGCTGTGGCCCGCGCTCGCCGCGCGCGGCGTGGCCCTCACGCTCAGCGGTCACACCCACTACGGGCAATTCGCGCTGCCGCGTCTCGGATGGAGTCTCGCGTCGCCCTTCCTCGAGCACGCCATGGGCGGGCACGCGCAGCAGGACGCACTGCTGTACATCAGTCCGGGCACCGGTTATTGGGCCATTCCTTTCCGCCTGGGCGCGCCGTCGGAGGTCACGCTCGTGACGCTGCGTCGCGGCGAGAGCGGAGCGACTCACGTGCACCCCGCTCGGGCGGCGTAGCGTCCGATAGTCGCGGCCGAACCTGTCGTCCTGAGGG
>JALYXJ010000207.1 GCA_030947165.1 Gemmatimonadota bacterium | reverse complement strand
CACCCACACCGTGGCGAGGTCGGCGATGGTGAAGCACTGGGTGGTGGCGGCCTGAATCAGCTGCCCGGGATTGCACAGCTTCTCGACGACCGTTCCTTCAATCGGTGCCCGGATCACCGCCTGGATCGGCCCGCTGAGCCGGTTCGCCTGCGCCGCCTCGATGCTCTGGGGGTCCACGCCGAGCGCGCGCATCTGCTCGAGCGCGGCGTCGCGATCGGCGGCCGCGGCGGTCGCGTCGGTCTGTGCCTGCTCGAGCTCGCGCCGCGCGATCGCATCGTTCTTGAACAGCTGCTGATCGAGGTCGGCGATGCGCTGTGCATTCCGATAGGCCGATTGCGCCTTGCGATACGCCGCCATGGCGGTGGCGAAGTCCGGAGACGTCACCGTCGCCAGCGGATCGCCGCGACGGACGACCGTGCCGGGGTTCACCATGATCCGCGTGATCGGTCCCGAGACCGGCGCCAGGACTTGCGTGGAGCGATCGCCGTTGAACGCCACCGTCCCGGTGGTCTGCACGGACGACCGGAACGGCATGATCGCGACCGTCGCGACACGGATCCTGTCGCTCTGCTCCGGCGTGAGCAGGACATCGTGGGCACGCGTGATGGTGTCGCCTCGGGCGCCAACGAGCGCCGTGTCGCCGCCCACGGTGGCCCCTTGGGCACTCCTGGCCGAATCGGTGCGTGCGCCCTTTCCGCACGCGGTCAACATCAGGATCAGCGCGACGCCGCGTGTCGCGCCGGCCGCGGTATATCGCCGCGCAGGCGGTCGTGGTGTCCGCACCGACGCAGGGAAGTGGTTCATGGCGAGCTCCTGGCGTCCAGTTGGCTGAGTGGTGTTGCCGCCGCGCGCTCCAGGTTGGAGCGGGCGCTGTTCGCGGCCGCGAGGGCGTCGGCGTACTGCGTTTCCGCATCGAGCAGGTTGCGGCGCGCGTCGAGCACGTCGAGCGCGGAGGATCCTCCAAGACCGTAGCTCACCGACGCGACACGGTATGCTTCCCGGGCGGAAGGCAGCAGTGCGTCGCGGATGTACACCGCCTGCCGCCGCGCCGCATTGGCGACCGCGTAGCCGCTGCGCACGTCCTGGACGACCTCGGCGCGCAGGTCCCGGTAGCTCGCGGCAAGCTCCCGCTCGCGGTGCTGGCTCTCGGCGATCTCGCCCTTCGCATGCTGCCAGTAAAAGATCGGCACGGGCAGCGCGATGCCCGCGGAAAAGAGCGCGCCTCCGCCATCCGCAGCGTAGTCGCGCGTCGCACCGATGATGAAGTCAGGGAGCCAGAACTCGCGCGCGAGACTCGTCGTGGCGCGCGCGCCGGCTTGTTGGCTGGACAGGCCGCCGAGCTCCGGCCGCGCCTCCAGTGCGGCGCGCTCGAGCACGTCGATGTCGGGAACCGGCGGCGGCACGACCAGACTGTCCTGGGGCGCGAGCGGAACGCCCACTGGCTGTCCGATCAGGCGATCCAGCGCGTCCGACGCGATCTGGATGTCGCGCTCCGTTCCGATCAGATCGTTCTCTGCCTGCGCGAGCGCAACCTGCGCGCGGATCACGTCCAGCTTCGCCGCGGTGCCTCCCTCGTAACGCGCCTGCGTCTTCTTGAGAAAGTCCGACGCCAGCGTGCGGCTGACCAGCGCGATCTCGTGATGGCGATGCGCTACCAGGAGGGTGTCGTAGCTTGCCGAGGTCTGGGAGGCGAGCTGCTGCCGCACGCCGGTCTGGGCGAACTCGAACGACCGGACGTCAGCCGTGCCGATGCGGTTTCGCAACCGGAACTTGTCCGGGAACGGGACGGCGAGACCGAGGACGGCGTTCCGCTGCTGCGCGGCACCGAGCTGCAGGAAACCGGGCTGGTTGTCGAAGGAGACGGCCAGCGTCGGATCGGGGATCGCGATTGCCTGAACGCGTCGCGCCCGCGCCTGCGCCGTCTGCTCGCGCGCGACGTCGATCTGTGGATTGTTGGCGAGCGCCGCGGCGACCGCGGCGTTCCGTGTCAGGGCGAGCGAATCGCGGTTCCTCGCGCTCGGCGCTTGTGCGCTCAGTGTGGTGACGTGCGTCACCACGACGAGCGCTGCCGTCGAGAATCTCATCTCTTCTCTGTGTGATGTGTTGGACGTCGGCCGCGACCGGGAATGCGGCGACGAGAACTACCGGCTCACAGAGCGCGAGGGGGGGCGCGGGATGAGTTCGAGAGTGGGCGGAGCGCCAGCGTCGCGAACACCGGCTCCGCCGGCGGCACCTGACTGGGCTGAGGCGTGACGGCATCCAGGCGGGGTCGTTCCGCAGGACGACCGTGCATCGAGATGAGGATGCACGCCGGGCACGAGTCGGGACGATGCCCCGGATGGGCCGTCGTGCGTGGCCCCTCGACATGCGCGCCGAGCGGGCGCTCTTCGCGCACTTCGGCCAACGGCGCGAGTAGGACCGCGAGCTGCGCCGCGAGGGCGAGCGCGCGACCAACGCGTCGGAGCGAGCCGCGGGAGAAGAGGGACCGAACGGTGGCGGTAAACATTACCTAATGAGAGACGACCATCACACTACATACGGTACGCTAGCGACAGTCGCTTGGCTGTGCCAGTATCGGCGCCCACGGGAGACCGTCGGGCCTCCACCCCATGCCGCCGACCGGCTACCTTTCTCGTCTGCCCATGACAAAACGCGACGAGGCCCTCGAGTATCACGCCCGTGGACGACCCGGCAAGATCGCCGTCGTCCCCACCAAGCCGCTCAACAACCAGCGGGACTTGTCGCTGGCGTATTCGCCTGGCGTCGCGGAGCCGTGCCTGGCGATCAAGGACAATCCCGAGGACGTGTACAAGTACACAGCCAAGGGAAATCTCGTCGCCGTCGTGACGAACGGCACGGCCGTGCTGGGACTCGGCAACATCGGCGCGCTCGCGGGCAAGCCGGTGATGGAGGGCAAGGGCAACCTGTTCAAGCAGTTCGCCGACCTCGACGTGTTCGATCTGGAAGTCGGCTCCGAGTCCGCCGACGACATGGTCAAGTTCTGCCAGCTCCTCGAGCCAACCGTCGGCGGCATCAATCTCGAGGACATCAAGGCGCCGGAGTGCTTCTACATCGAGGAGACGCTCCGGAAGACGATGCACATTCCCGTCTTCCACGACGACCAGCACGGCACAGCCATCATCTCGGGCGCAGCGCTGCTCAACGCGCTCGAGATCGTCAGCAAGGACATCGGCCAGGTTCGCGTCGTCTTCTCGGGCGCCGGCGCCGCGGCCATCAGCACCGCGGAGCACTACGTGCGTCTCGGTGTGAAGCGCGAGCACATTCTCATGTGCGACCGGGCCGGCGTCATCTACGAGGGACGCCCCGACGGGGACCTCGACCCCTACAAGGCGAAGTTCGTCCGCAAGACGACCGCCCGGAATGTGGGTGACGCCCTCGTGGGAGCCGACGTGTTCGTGGGTCTCTCGGTGGCGGGCGCGGTCACCCGCGAGATGGTCGCCGAGATGGGGTCGCGACCGATCATCTTCGCGCTGGCCAACCCGGTGCCCGAGATCACTCCCGACGAGGTGCGCGCCGTCCGCGACGATGCGATCATCGCCACCGGCCGCAGCGACTATCCGAACCAGGTCAACAACGTCCTCGGCTTCCCGTTCATCTTCCGCGGCGCCCTGGATGTTCGGGCGACGGAGATCAACGAGGAGATGAAGATGGCGGCCACGCGCGCCCTCGCGACGCTCGCCAAGCAGGACGTACCCGACTCCGTCGCGGCACTCTATGGGCTCCGCAACGTGCACTTCGGTGCCGACTACCTGATTCCCTTCCCCTTCGATCCCCGCGTGCTGCTCTGGGTCGCGCCAGCGGTGGCATGGGCGGCGGTCGCCAGCGGCGTGGCTCGCGAGTTCATCGACCTCGAAGGCTATCGCGACAAGCTCGAGCTCCGGCTGGGCCGCGCGCGCGGCATCATGCGCGGCATCATCAACCGGGCGCAGCGCGCGTCCAAGCGGATCGTCTTTCCCGAGGGCGAGGAGCCGAAGATCATCCGCGCCGCGTCGATCATGGTGGACGACGGCATCGCGCACCCGATCCTGCTCGGCGACCGCGAGCGCGTGCAGCAGATCGCCGAGGCGCACCGCATTCCGCTCACCGACATCACGATCGAGGATCCCGCCACGTCCGAGCGGCGTGAGGACTACGCGCACTACATGTGGCAGCTCCGCCAGCGCAAGGGACTGTCGCTCGACGAGGCACGGCGCCAGCTCTTCAACGGCAACTACTTCGGGTCGTGCATGGTGGCCCGCGGCGATGCCGACGCGCTGCTGTCGGGCGTCACGATGCACTACCCGGAGACGATCCGGCCCGCGCTCCAGGTGATCGGGGCGCATCCGAGCGCCAAGCTCGTCAGCGGGATGTACATGCTCGTCACCGAGCGGCACGTCGTGTTCTGCGCCGACACCACGGTGAACATCGATCCGTCGGCCGAGCAGGTGGCGCAGATCGCCTTCGCGGCGAGCCGCATCACCCGGATGCTGGGCATCGTCCCCCGCATCGCGATGCTGTCCTTCTCCAACTTCGGCTCGGTGAAACATCCGGACGCCGAGAAAATGGCGCGCGCGGCCCAGATCCTGAAGGAACGGGATCCGTCGCTCGTCGTGGATGGGGAGATGCAGGCCGACACGGCGTTCGATCCGGAGATCCTGAAGCGCGACTATCCGTTCAGTACGCTGAAGGAGCAGGCGAACGTGCTCATCTTCCCCAACCTGAGTGCGGGGAACATCGCCTACAAGCTGGTGCATCACCTCGGTGGGGCCACCGCCATCGGACCCATCCTGGTCGGCATGCGGCGTCCGGTGCACGTCCTGGAGCGCGGCGCGGACGTCCAGGACATCGTCAACATGGCGGCCGTGGCCGTGGTCGACGCGCAGGAGCGCACGCAGACGGTGGAGCCCGCTTTCGCCGCAGCGAGCACGCCGGCTCCGACGATTTACTCCAAACTCTAGCTCGGCGCGCGTACGGCGCCGTTTCACGAGGGCAGACGACGATGGCCACACGGACCGAACCGCAGCACGATGCGACCGTGCACGGGGGGGGGAGCCTCGAGACCCAGGGGCTCTCGCCGTCCGGGGAGGTGCGCTGGAATCTCGTGACGCCGGTGCTGATCGAGCACGCGGTTCGCCGCGGTGAGGGGCAGCTCGCCGACATGGGACCGTTCGTCTCCAACACGGCCCCGCACACCGGCCGCTCCCCCAACGACAAGTTCGTCGTGCGGGAGCCGAGCACCGAAGCCGACGTCGACTGGGGCAAGGTCAACCAGCCAATCTCGCCGGACCACTTCGCGACCCTGCGCGCCGACGTGCAGCAGTACCTCGACGCCCGCGACGAGCTGTTCGTGCAGGATCTGTTTTGCGGCGCCGACCCGGCGCTGCGGCTCGCCGTCCGCTACGTGTCGCCCAACGCGTGGCACATGGCGTTCGTGCGGAACATGTTCATCCGTCCGGAGGCGAGCGAGCTGCCGACGTTCACGCCGAACTTCACCGTGCTGCACGCGCCGGAGTTCCAGGCCGATCCGTCGCGCCACGGCACGCGGACGGGCACCTTCATCGTGCTCAACCTCGCCGAGCGGATGATCCTCATCGGCGGCACGCGCTACGCCGGTGAGCTCAAGAAGTCGATGTTCACCGTGATGAACTACTACATGCCCAGGCAGGCGGTGCTCTCGATGCACTGCTCGGCCAACATCGGGCCGCACGGCGACACCGCGCTCTTCTTCGGGCTCTCGGGCACGGGCAAGACGACACTGAGCGCCGACCCGGCCCGCTCGCTCATCGGTGACGACGAGCACGGGTGGGCGCCGACGGGCACTTTCAACTACGAAGGCGGCTGCTACGCCAAGGTGATCAACCTGTCCGCCGAGGGCGAGCCCGACATCTACCGCACGACGCAGATGTTCGGCACGATCCTCGAGAACGTCGTGCTCGATCCGTCGACGCGGAAGGTGAAGTTCGAGGACCAGAGCATCACCGAGAACACCCGTGCGTCCTACCCGCTGCACTACATCCCCAACTTCGTGCCGAGCGGACGCGGCGGACACCCGAAGAACATCATCTTCCTCACGGCGGATGCGTTCGGCGTGCTGCCCCCGATCGCGAAGCTGACGCGCGAGCAGGCGATGTACTACTTCCTCTCGGGCTATACGGCGAAGGTCGCGGGCACCGAGCGCGGCGTCACCGAGCCGCAGGCGACCTTCTCGTCCTGCTTCGGCGCGGTGTTCCTGGTGTGGCACCCCAGGAAGTACGCCGAGATGCTCGGCCGACTGATCCAGGAGCATGACGCGCGCGTCTGGCTGGTGAACACCGGCTGGAGCGGTGGCCCATACGGCGTGGGCAAGCGCATGAAGCTGGGCCATACCCGCGCCATGGTGCACGCGTTGCTCGGCGGGGCCCTGGAAGGCATGAAGACCCGTACCGATCCCGTGTTCGGCCTGGCCGTGCCACAGGCGATCCCCGGCGTGCCGACCGAGATCCTGGATGCGCGCAGCACGTGGGGCGATCATGCCGCCTACGACGCGCAGGCGAGGAAGCTCGCCGAGATGTTCCGGAAGAACTTCGAGAAGTTCGGGAGCGTGGCCCAGAAGATTCGGGACGCGGGGCCGCAGGGGTGAATGAACCCGTGAGAGCGTGAGACGGTGTGAGCG
>JALYXJ010000202.1 GCA_030947165.1 Gemmatimonadota bacterium | reverse complement strand
CCTCGCGGAGGCCGTACGCGACAATCCGGGCCGGCGAGCGGAGGCGCAGGAGCGTGATCGCGAGCGCGCCGAGCGTGCCGACGCCAATCACGCCGACCGACTCGCCCGGCTCCGGACGCGCCTTCTCGACCGCATGGAGGACGACCGACGCCGGCTCGACGAGAACGCCGGCGTCGAACGAGACGTGCTCGGGCAGACGGTGCACGACCCGCACAGGCACCGAGACGAGCTCCGCATACCCGCCGGGGCGGGTAAAGCCCAGCGCCTCGATCCGCTCGCACCATTGCGTCTCGCCGCTTCTGCAGCGCGCGCATCGGTTACACACGATGAAGCCCTCGCACACGACGCGGTCGCCCTGTCGGACGGAGTCGACGTTCGCGCCGACCTCGACGACGGTGCCGGCCCATTCGTGACCGGGGATGACCGGATAGCGCACCCAACGCGGGTCGGTGAAGACGCCGGTCATCATTTCGATGTCCGTGCGGCACAGCCCGGCCGCGCGGCTCTCGACGAGCACGTCCTCGGGTCCCACGGCGGGCGGCTCGACCTCCCGGTACACGACCTCGTTGGGTCGCTCGACGACGACCGCCTTCATCCCGCGAACTATTCTACGAGCGGTACGGCACTGTCTGAGCCACGGTCACTGCGCCAGCGCTCGCCACTGCAACCCGGCGTGGTCGACGACGCGACCGGTCCCCCCACAGCGCGTGCACGTCGTCTCCCGCCCGAAGCAGACCGGGCAGCGGGCGAAGAGCGCATCCGCCACGTCGAGCACCGCCCCGCAGTCACACCGCGCCAGCATCGCCGGCGGCCCATCCGGGCGCTCCACGAGCTCAAAGCCTTCGAAGGCGTGCCCCGGGTGGACGTGAAACGGCGGGATGCCATCGCCGCTCGCGCTGACGGACGCCGCCATGAGAGCGCTTAGCATATGACCGGATGGCGACCGACGTCTCCCCGCGTGAAGCCGGCAGCGGACGGCGCGAGACACTCGCCGACCTGTTTGTCGTGGATGCCGACGTGCATGTCCACGAGGATCCGGTGGAGCTGGCCGAGTACGCCGATCCGCCGTGGGATGTTGGCCTGCGGGAGATCGCCAGGGTCGGGGAGCGCTACCTCGACCTCCCGGGGATCTCACCACGGGCCGAGTACCGCGTCCCCTTTCCCGGCGGTTCGAATAGGCGTCAGATCGCCACCTCCGCGCCGGAGTTGCGCGCGGGGCTGGACGCGCTGCATATCGATCAGGCCGTGCTGTTCCCCGACCACCTGCTCTCGCTCGCGATGGTGCGCGACCCGGCGTTCGCGACGACGCTCGCACGCTCGTACAACCGCTGGCTGTATGACCGCTGGCTGACCGAGGAGCCCTCGCTCAAGGGCGCCCTGGTGATCGCGCCGCAGAACCCTGACGCGGGCGCCGAGGACATTCGCCGGCACGCCGCGCGGCGGGAGTTCGCGTGCGTCTACCTCCCTGCCGCCGGGCTCAAGATCCTGTACGGAGATGAGCTCTACGATCCCGTCTACGCCGCCGCGGCCGAGACCGGGATGCCGGTCGTGATCCATAGCGTGGAGGCCGTGTACCCCGCGTTCCCCTTCCAGCTGGAGCAGTTCCGTACCTCGCTGGCCGTGCACGCGCTCGCCCACCCGCTGTCGATGATCGCCAACCTCGTCAGCATGCTCGAGACCGGCGTCCCGATCCGCTATCCCGATTTGAAGATCGGCTTCATGGAGGCGGGCACAGCGTGGGTCCCGTTCCTCGCCAACCGGCTCGATAAGGAGTACGTCGAGCGCCGTCGGGAAGTGCCGCTGCTTCAGGAGCGCCCGAGCCGCACAATGCGCCGCTTCTACTTCGGAACGCAGCCAATCGAGGAGCCGGAGCGCCGAGCCGACGTGGTCGCCTTGTTCGAGCTGTTCGACGGCGAGAATCAGGCGATGTTCGCCTCCGACTGGCCGCATCACGACTTCGACCACCCCCAGCACTTCTTCGGGCTGCCGTTCTCTCCCGGGGCACGGCGGAAGATCATGGGCCTGAACGCCGCTCGTTTCTTCGGCTTGAACGTGCCGCAGTAGCGTGCCCCGCGAGCACTCCATCGGCAGCGTCGAGGACCTGCCCGAAGGCCATCATCGCGTCGTACGGGTCGCCAATCGGGAACTGGGCGTATTCAACATCCGTGGCTCCTTCCATGCTCTTCCGAACCTCTGCCCGCATCAGCGGGGGCCGCTCTGCGAGGGCGACGTCTCGGGCACGATCGATTACGGCCCGCACACCGGCTGGCAGCTGGCTTGGATCTGGGAAGGGGAGGTCGTCACCTGCCCGTGGCACGCACTCGAGTTCCACATCCCGACCGGCCAGTGCGTCGCCTTCCCGG
>JALYXJ010000201.1 GCA_030947165.1 Gemmatimonadota bacterium | reverse complement strand
CAGCCGGCCATGACGAGCATGCCGTGCGCGCGGGCCGTCGCGATCATCCGCAGTGCTTCGCGCAGGCCGCCGCACTTGGCGAGCTTGATATTGATGCCGTCGACGACGCCGGCGAGCGTCGGGATGTCCGACGCCACGAGGCAGCTCTCGTCGGCCACGATCGGGAGCGACGAGCGCTCGCGCACGAAGCGCAGTCCCTCGAGGTCATCCGGTGGCAGCGGCTGCTCCACGAACTCCACTCCGAGCTCCTGAAGGATCGGCACCATGCGGAGCGTGTGCTTCGCGGTCCACGCGGCGTTGGCGTCGACGCGCAGCACCTTCTTGGGCGCGAGTTCGCGCACGATCCGCACGATCCGCTCGTCCCAGGTGGTGCCGAGCTTGATCTTGAGCACGGGATACTGCGCCGCCTCGGCGACGCGTGCGCGCAGCGTGGCTTCGTCGGGCGCGATGCCGACGGTGAAGCTCGTGAGCGGCGACGCCGACGGATCGAGTCCCCAGAGCTTGTATACGGGAACGCCGAGCCGCTTGCCGGCCATGTCGTGCAGGGCCGCGCTGACGGCCGCGCGCGCGGCGCCGTTGAAGCGGATGGCCGTCGCGAGACCGTGCTCGAGCGCCTCGAGCGACCAGCCGTCGCTTCCCTCGAGCGTCTCGCCCAGCAGCGGCAGCACGTCCACCACCGTATCGGCGGTCTCGCCGTAGTACTTGCTCGGCGCCGCCTCACCCCACCCCTGCGCGCCGTCGGCAGCAGTGAGCGTCACGCGGACGACGCGATACTCGCTCGACCCTCCACGTGCGATGATGAACGGGTGCTTGGTGCGGAGGGCGACGATCTCGTGCTCGAGCTTCATGCGTGATCGGGAGAGGTCTGGCGCCTGGCGATGGCCGCCGCGCGGTGGTTCGAAGTGGCGTCCTCGCCGCGAGCGAGGAACTTGAGCAGCGCGTCGGCCAACGCGGTACCGCGCGAGTAGCGATCCTCGGGCGCCTTCTCGAGGCAGCGCATCACCACCTCGGCGAGCCCCGCCGGCACGCGCGAATCGACCTCGTTGAGGGCGACCGGCTTCTCGTGCACGTGCTTGTAGCCGACGGAGAAGGCGTCGGCGCCGTCGAATGGGGGAAATCCCACCAGTGCTTCATACATGACGACACCGAGCGCGTAGATGTCGCTGCGGCCGTCGACGAGCTTCCCCATCGCCTGCTCGGGGCTCATGTAGTGCGGGGTGCCCATGGCGCGGCCGGTTGCCGTGAGGCGGCCGTGAAAGCGAGCGGTCGCGATGCCGAAGTCGGTGATGAACGCGTTGCCGCCGTCGTCGAACAGGATGTTGTCGGGCTTCACATCGCGATGCACGACGCCGCGATCGTGTGCGTGATCGAGCGCGACGGCGACCTGCGCAGCCGCACCGGCCGTGACCGCGGGGGCGACGTTGCGCTCGCGCTGCACGCGATCGGCGAGCGAGCCGCCGCTCAGATACGGCATCACGATGTACACCGTCTCGCCGGACTGGCCGAAGTCGAGCACCGGGCAGATGAAGGGGTGGACGAGTCGCGCGGCCGCCTCTGCCTCGCGGCGGAACCGCTCCGTCATCTCGTTGTCGCGGGCCAGATGCGAGTGCAGCACCTTCACCACGACCTCTCGTCCGAGCGGCATCTGCTCGGCACGGAACACCGTCGCCATGCCGCCGCCGCCCAAGCGGCGGAGAATGCGATAGCGGCTGCCGGTGGCGCGGCGCAACGCGCTGATCTCGTCGTCGGGGCGCTCGACCGGCGCGCCGGTCACCTCGGGCAGGCCGGTGTTGCACCGACTGCACGACGCCGCGAGCGCGCGATTCCAGGTGCCGCATTCGGGACAGAACATCTACGAGCCGAGCTGCATCTGAACGAAGTCGTACGGCGGCCACGGTCCGGTGAGCTCGAACCGGAGGTTCGGCGCGCGATTGTCTTGCTCCACCACCTCGTTCGCGAACTCCTTCCAGAGATCCTGCTCCACGAGGAACGCGGCGCTCAGCACGAGGCCGGTGACCTTCTCCACGCGAAGGGGGACGGTGGTCACCGCCGAGCGACGCAGCGCACGAAGGCTTTCGGCGGCGACCGCGGCGAGGTCGGAGCCCGCTTCGCGATCCTCCGGGTGTCCGGGGCGCCACACGTGCACGCGGCCCACGACGCGATTGTCCACGAACGCGAGCGCATCGGAGAGCGCCACATAGTGCAGCTCGAGCCAACGCTGCACCGAGTCCTGCGCCTTGAACACGACCCCGACTGGCGCGGGCAGCACGGGACCGCGCTCGGCGTACGCGTTCACGACCTCCGTGACCTTCAACACCCGCTCCGGAGTCGGCGCGATGACCTTGTACTCCGCGTCGCCACAGATGGCCGCGAGATCGCGCACGACGACCGTGCGCGCGCCGTCCACGGGCGGCGGGGTGTCGTGCGTGTCGTTGAAGGTCACGCCGTATAGAGTCAGAGCCACTCCGCCCCCTCGCGCATGGTCCGCCTCACGCCGTTCTGGCGTGCGGCCACTTCACTCCCGTGAGCAGCTGGAAGCCGAGCGCGCGGTCGCGCGACAGCTCATCCAGCAGCTCCATCTCCCGCTGCACGGCGCCTCGCGCCGCGCGCCAGCCCCGGCGTCGCCACGCCCGCCCGGCGATGTGCGCTTTCTGCCGCCAGGTCAGGGCCGGCATGGCCT
>JALYXJ010000194.1 GCA_030947165.1 Gemmatimonadota bacterium | reverse complement strand
GCTCGATCTGGTCAATCACGGCCGCCGGCATGTCCGACAGCTTCTTCACATCGCGAAAGAGATTGCTCACCGAGGCCACCGCCAGCAGGCGATCGTTGACCTCCGTCGTGCCATCGCGCTCCGTCTGGCGCGCCTCGATCACGCCGATGAGCCGCACGGGAACGACGACTCCCGTCGGCACCGGCTCGTCCATCAGTACCAGCACGTCGAGGGGGTCCCCGTCGCCGCCGACCGTCGAGGGGATGAAGCCGAAGTCGAAGGGGAAGCTCATTCCCTCCGGGAGCACCTTCGTCGCGACGAAGACCTCGAGCTTCTCGTCGAAGGTCAGCTTCGTCCGAGACCCCTTGGGCGTCTCGATGACCGCTCTGACATTGTCGTCGTCGTCGCGCGGAGCGAGACGGGCGAGCGACGGTGCGCGGGTGGAACGTGGCATGAGAGTGTCGTCCGCTACGACATCCAGGTGACGACTCGCCGCAGGACGGCCCACTTTCCGTCGCGCCGCTCGAGGAGGACGTAGCCGCCGTCGCCACAGAGGTCGCCGCATCCATGGCTGTAGTAGAGCAGCGCATGAGTGCGCGACGCGTCGTACCCCGGCCGAGAAAAGCTCATGGAGCCGGTCGAGCCGGGGAATCGCTCGTAGAATGCGCGCCAGTACGTGTGCGGGTTTGGCGCAGACGTCTGGTCGAGCGTGGCCAGGGCCGCGTTGGAGACCAACTCGACGCGTCCGCGAGCGTGGAACGCCCGTGCATCCAGGGCAACGCGGGATTGACTGCGCTCGCGATAGTCTGGCTGCGCCGCTTTGACGATCGGTACGAGCAGCGGCCCGAATTCTCGTTCGAGGTACGGACTCGGGATGTCGTCCATGCCTCCCGCCGCGACAATGGTCGAATCGGCGATGATGTAATAGGGCGTCGCACCTCCCATCAGATAGTGGCCGGCGAGTCCATCGAGCAGGGCGTCGTACACGGCGTAGTCCGGCGATTGCTCCGGTCCCAGGGAGGCCGTCGGACCTGTCGGATCATTCAGTCCGGAACACCCCAGCGCGGCGGTCGCGGCACCGAGAACGAGCGCGATGAGCAAGCGCATGCGAGCGATCATTGTCCAGCCCGGGTCCAGATCATCACGAGCCCACAGAACGAGTCTGTGCGCAGCCCGGAAAACTCGCTGGGCAGCGTCGCGGGACCACTGTACACCTCGATCCCATGAATCACGTTCGGGTCGATCATGTCCATGGCGAAACCCCATTCCTTGATCTGTCCGTCCACACCGATGCGCATGATGCACGGTGCGTCGCGAAGGACGGCGCGTTTGAGGTCGACCTTTGCTCCTCGAGTGGACGCGGCCAGGATGACCCCACTGCTGTCGATGAGCTTGACGCCCATCACGCGCCGCATGAGGTCGGACGTGCGAATGGGATGCCAGGCGTCGATGGTCTCCCGCAGGAGAAAGCTCCCACCCGCCTTCACACGGGCGCGGGCTTCGAATCCGCGCAGGCGCGATGACGGCGACGCCCGATCGACGACGTTGACCTCGGCAAGCCCCTGCGGAAGTGCGATCATCCCGATGACGACCGTCGTATCCTGCGCCCCAGCGGTCCACTCCAGCACGACGGGCTCGTAGCCGAGTCGCCGGATCTCGAGGGTGAAGCGCTCCCCTTGCGTCCCCGATGCATTGAAGCGCCCGAGGCTATCGACCCTTCCGCGCGCCAGCGTATCCGTACCGCGCAGCAGCAGGAGCTGTGCGCCGGGGAGTGGCGCAGTTGAGCCTGCGTCGACGATCCGTCCCTGCAGGCGCGCCTCGACGCGTGGAGTGCCCGACTGCGCTGCTCCGGTCGTCGCGAGACCGATCGTCAGTGCGACGAGCACGGCGCTCCGGTTTCTCGACTTCATGCACACCTCTCGCGGCGCGGCAATGGCCAACCGTGGCTCCTCATCCGACACGCCCTTCCGCCGCATCTCGCAACTGCCGCAAAATTGCCCGCCGAATGAGACCGCTGGCCGGCCGGATCACGAACCAGTACGGGAGGAAGCGGCGTCGCGCCGCGGCATCGGCACAGAGCACGCGCGTTTGCGTCGTCACCAGCGTTCGCGTCGCAGCCAGCGGCGTGAAGTTGAAGCCCCAGACGGCCCGGGCGGTGCCCGGCTGCGGCCCAGTCGCGCCGAAGTCGGCCGCCGGCGGCGTGCACCGTCCGCCATCAAGCGCCCAGAAGCGGCCTTCGATCCCGAGTATCAGCTCCGTCGGTGGGACGTCGGCCAGGAGGACGAACCCCGACTTCTCCAGTGCCGCCAGTGTCTCGACCTGGCGACGTGGCCGCACTCGTCCGTGACGCCGCCAGTCGACCAGCGTGGCCGGCAGCGCGCGAAGCGCCGTCAGTACGCGTACCACTCCACGCGCGGAGAAGTCCGCGCGGTGTAGCGCCGCGTACACGGCCGCGGGGGTGGCGCGCACCTCGATCGAGTGGCGCGTCGCCACGTCGTAGCGCGGCAGGAGGTCGTCGATGATCATGTCACGCGAACGTCGCCGCCGCTTCCGCCGAGGTGATCACCGGTATGACCTCGAAGTCGACGAGATCGGTCCATGCGGTCATCCATTCGTCAATCAGCGCGCGATCATCGCACTCCATCACCTGATAGCAGCGATCGCCGTCGGTGGCGACCCAGCTCGTCACGTAGCGGAGACCGTCGGGCGCCAACCGTCCGTGGTCGCGGAAGCGGGCGTACGCGGGACGCGGACCGAGTCGAAACCGCTCGACGATCATGTAGTGCATTCTCTCCGCATCCCGTCAGGAGACTCTGGCTAGTTGCGCGACCATCCCAGCTGCTGCGCCTTCCGATTCCAGTAGAGATGAATGCTGCGTCGGTCAGACCTCACGAAGACGCGTCACGATAGCATCCACGTGCAACGCAGTGGTGTCAAGCGCGGGAACGTCCGCGATGACGGCCGTGCGCAGCAGCAACGGCAGCTCGGTCCCGCCGAGAATGACCCCGTCGATGCCTTCGTCATCGCGCAACCGGTCGACGACCGCGATGACCCCCTGCCTGGTCTCGTCGCGGAACTCGCCGCTGAGCAACTCCCCGACGTACCGCTCGTGCACCCACACTCGCTCCGCGTCGTTCGGCGACACCACGGCCACGCCGTACCGTGCGCAGACCTCGGGGTAGAACGGTCCCTCCATTGTGAACCGTGTGCCGAGGAGTGCCAGTCGGCGCAGACCGCGACGCCGCGCGTCGGCCGCGCACACCTCGACGATGCTCAGCAGCGGCACGGGTGATCGCGCCGCGAGCTCGTCGAACACGATGTGCGGCGTGTTGGCGGTCATGGCCGCGAAGGCCACGCCGGCGCCTGCCAGCCGCCGCAACGAGGCGAGGAGATAGTCGATCAGCGCCGGCCGGTCGGTGTCGACGAGCCGCAGCGCACGTCGAACATCGAGGCTGTCGATGACGACGGACGGAGCGGTGGACGGGTCGTCCCGCGCCCACCCGTCCAGAATGCGACGATAGTAGTCGATCGTCGATTCGGGTCCGAGCCCGCCGACGAGGCCGACTGTCGCGACCTCCATCTCAGCGGTCTATGACGGGGAGATACTCGCGCCATGGACCAACCGCCTCGCGATACTGCTTCGCCATGACGCGCGCCGTCTGTGCCACATGCCCCAGGTCGTGCGCGACCCACGTCGCCAACAGTTGTCGCAGCGTGACCGCGCCGAACGCGGGATGTTCTCCCTCCAGGGCGAGCTGCGCCTCCGTCAGGTGCCACCCGGCCAGCGTCGCCAGGTTCTCGCCCCGGAGTCGCGCGAATTCGTCGAGGAGCTCCGCGAGCGTCTTGCCCTGGCTCTCGTGGAATTGAGCGAAGCGGTCGTACGGGGTGAAGCGGCGGTTCGTCCCCTGCGCGAGGATGATCTGCGCGCGCGGGATCCAGTCGGTGCGCTCGCCGTGGATCAGGTGACCCACGATATCGTAGGGACTCCAGGTGTCCGGGCCTTCCGTGGCGGCAGTCCACGCCGGCGGGAGCCCGGCCAGCATCGCGCGCAACGTCTGCGGTGTGCGCTCGAGGATCGCGGTGCCGGCCGTCAGGTCGAAGTCCATCGCGCCTCCACGTTCACGATTGCGGGATTCGTATCGTCTCTCCAAGATAGCGTTCTATGGCTATCGAGGGGCAGCTGTTCCAGGCAGCCCGGAAGGGCGACGTGGAGACACTCGCCGCGTTGCTCGACGCACACCCCGACAAGCTGCTCGCCCGCGAACAGCCGTACGAGTGGACACTGCTGCACGCCGCGGCGCACACGGGGCATCTCGAGGCCGTCGACCTGTTGCTCGCCCGCGGTCTGGACGTGAATGCGCGTGAGACGGGAGACAACAGCTACGCGATGCATTGGGCCGCCGCGGCGGCGCACCTCGACGTCGTGCGGCGGTTGGCTGATGCTGGCGGCGACGTCGTCGGACATGGCGACGACCACGAGCTCGAGGTGATCGGCTGGACCGTTGCGTGGGAAAGCCGCGTCGATGCCGCGCATCGCGCGGTCGTGGACTTTCTCGTCAGTCGCGGCGCGCGCCATCATATCTACTCGGCGATCGCGATGAATCTCGCTGACGAGGTGCGCGCGATCGTTGCGGCCGACCCCTCGTCGCTCCACAGGCGGATGAGCCGGAATGAGAACAATCAGACGCCACTGCACTTCGCGGCGCGGATGAATCGCCCGGAGATGCTTTCGCTGCTTCTCGAGTTGGGAGCCGATCCGCTCGCAGTGGATGGCGCTGGTCAGCCCGTCGCGTCGTATGCCACTGCGACCGACGTCGACCGACCCGTGATGAAGGCCATCCGCGCGATGACGATGGCGGAGCTGACGAGCGCGGAACGCGGGCATCGTCCCTCGCGCGGAGGTCCGCTGGATCTCGTCGCCAGTCTCGCACTCGGGGATTGGCAAACGTCGGCTCGGCTCGTCCGCGACGACCCTGCCTTGCTCCAGAGCGGCGGGGCCCTGCACCTCCTCACCAAGCGGAGCGACGTGCCAGCCGTGAAATGGCTGCTCGACCACGGCGCGGATCCAAACGCGCTCTGGACGAACTGGGACGCGGAAGTGACCCCGCTGCACATGGCTGCATGGAGTGGCAGCGCCGACGTCGTGCGCCTGCTACTCGCCGCGGGCGCCGATCCGCGCCGACACGACAGCAAGCACGACAGCGACGCGATGGGATGGGCCGAGTTCTTTGGACGACCGGAGATCCGTCAGATTCTCGAGACACATGCGGTAAAGCTCTGAGGCACCGCCAGGTCTGGGCGCGCGTGCGGCAGGCGGACCAGGTCAAATCCGCGCCGACGCCGTAGTCTCCACCGTTTCGAGCCGCGCATCGGAGAGCAACGACGCGATGCAGGAGCGTGATCCGCCGACATACGTCCACGCATGGTCGACCTCCGTGGCGACGCACCACGCGTGATCCGCCGGCCACCAGAGGTTGGCGGACTGGTGGTGAAAAGGCACTACGCCGAAGCTCGTGAGCGCGCCTTCGATTGGGCCGCCGAACAGATGGTATCGCCTGTGTGGCAGATCCAGCTTGGGTTCCAGTCGCCCCGGTACGACCGACCCGCCGAATCCTTCCCAGACGGCAAACCAGCAGTCGGCGGGGGTCGTCGTCGCGGGCCCGAGATGGTCGATCAGTCGCGGTATGACCGCAACCGGCAGCGACCCGGTGCTGGTACGAAAGCTGTCGGGCACGAACCGACGCAGGGACTCGACGACGCCTCTCTCATCCACGTGCACGGCACGCCAGGTCGGTGCCGGGCCCTCGCTCCCGTCGTTGATCTCGAGCGGGTGGCGCAACCGAGCATACGCGTCGAATTGCCCGGGCAGAAAGGAGGCGACGTTCGTCGCGAACGTGACCATCGAGGCCTGCAGCCATTCGGCGGGCCGCAGGTCGCGTGCATGCTCGAGGCGTGGCAGAGTTGGCGCCACGCCGCCCACTACCTCTCTCCCGCGACCCATTCGCAGATGAAAGCCCGACAAGAAAGACATCGCGTCTCGTCCACCGTGTGAAACGAGCAACCGGCGCGCGGTGAGCATTACCGCGCGCCGGTTTGTCACCCTCTGGCAATCCAACGACTCAGGTGCCCGAAGGGGTATCGATCGCCGACAGACGCTGGCGAACCGACGCCCACCCGTTCTGTACCTGCATCGAGGCGCGTGCGCCCTGCATGGCCGTGTCGACGCGACGCGCCGCACCCACCAGCGCTCGGCCGGCGAGAACGGCTGCGTCGGGATTGCCACCGTTCCTCACGACCTGCTCGTGGATGGACGCGTTGTCCGCGAACGCAGAGAGCGCGTACCAGAGCTCCACATCAGCCTGCGAGTAGGCCCGCGATGGATCCAGTCGGCCGAGACCGCCGCCGCCGAGATCGGCGCGGTAGCGCGACACCAGCGACTGCGCATCGCGGCGCACCGTCGATGCCTCGTCAGCTGTCATGGTCACGGCGATTGGCCCGCCGGTCGCGTTGATTCCCAGTGCCTGGGCTGTGCGACCGTCGAGGTTGCCCGTCCCGTTCATCTGCTGGTCGACCTGGTACTCGAAGAGAGCGCGCCGCGTGGCGTCGTCGAGCCGCCCGTTGATCGGTCCGCGGTAGTAGTTCAGCCGCGCGAGCGCCGACTGCGCCGCCCGGATCCGGTCGGCCGCGGTGTAGAGTGTCCCACCCGCTGCGTCGGCCGGGCGGAATCGTCCGCGGCCGCGCAACGCGAGATCGCGCTCGAGCTCGACCGCGAGCGGCGTCCCTGCGGGAACGCTCACGTCGCGTCCCTCGGACAGCATATCACCGAGCGCGGAGAATACGTTGTTGGCACTTCTGCCGGTGCCCGCGCCGGCAATCGCCGCGCCGATCCCGCCACGCCCGCCGACGAGCACGACGCGCGCATTCGGATCGCTCGTGATCTGACGACGCTCCGTCGTATCCGTGCTGGTGAGCTTTCCGGTGATCGGCAGCGTCGAGCCGTCGGGAAGGGTGAGCC
>JALYXJ010000180.1 GCA_030947165.1 Gemmatimonadota bacterium | reverse complement strand
TACCGAGTCATTGCGGCGTCATCACTCACGTCGGCCAGCGCATGCGCCTGCTCCGCGAGCGACTGCTCGAGCGCCAGAAGCTCTGCGAAGGGACCGGCCGCGGCTTCCCACACGGTGGTGGCACTCCCATAGTCGCGATACTGACCGAGGAGTGAAACGCTCAGACCGCTTTGTCGGGTGACGGTGCCCTTGGACGGCGCGAGGTCGCCGGTAAGCAGCCTGAAGAGCGTCGTCTTGCCGGTGCCGTTACGCCCGACCACCCCCCAGCGCTCCCCGGCAGCGACCGTGAAGGTGATGTCCGTGAACAGCCTGGTCGCTCCGAACTCCACCGCGGCTCCGCCAACCGAGATCTGCGTCATGCGTGCGCTCCCGTCTCCAGCAGGCGCGTCACGACGCGAGCCAGCTCTTCCACGTTGTTTCGGCCGCGCCGATCGTCAGCGCGTTGCCATGCCGCACCAGCGGCATCTTCAGCAGCAGGGGTTCGTCTACCAGGATCTCCAGCCAGCGTTCGTCACCATAGCGCGCCGTTCGAAGCCCAAGGTCGCTGTAGCGCTTGGAGCGCTCGTCGATCAGTGCCGGCACACCGAACTTCTGCGCGAAGCGGGTGAGCTCGCCGCGTGATGCGGCCCGCTCCAGAAGATCCACGAAGTGTGTCCGCGTCCGACGCTCGGCAAAGAAACGCAGCGCCTTGCGAGTCTCCGCGCTCTTCTTGATGCCGAAGATCTGAACGTCCATGCGTGCCAGATTGATATACTAGGAAGGCGCGGACGGGCCGCGCCCTCGATACCTTCGCTCTGTCGTGAGCTACTCCAGCGAGTATACCTATACCCCCGCGTGGTGGATACCGGGCGCGCATCTTCAGACCCTCTGGGGGAAGCTGGTGCGACGTCCACCAAACGTCGTTACTCGCGTCGAGCGATGGCCGACTCCCGACGGCGACGAGCTGGAAATCCGCCGCCTCGATGCGCCCACTGGTAGTGGACCCGCTGTTCCGCGCCTGCTCGTGCTCCACGGGCTCGAAGGCACCATCCGGTCGCACTACCTACGTGGACTGCTCGACCAGGCGCGTCGTCGCGGATGGGCGGCCGACGTTCTCATTTTTCGAGGCTGCAATGATGAGATTCCGCGTGCCGCGCGCTTCTATCATTCGGGAGAGACGGGCGATCTCGACTTTGTCGTCCGCCGCCTCGTCAAGGAGCACCCGAGCCAGCCGCTCGTGGCAGCGGGATTCTCGCTGGGCGGCAATGTGCTGCTGAAGTGGCTCGGCGAGCAGGGTGACGGCCTTCCGCCGCAGGTGAAGGCGGCCGCGGCCGTCTCCGTTCCATACGATCTCGAGCGGGGGTCCCGCCATATCGAACGCGGCTTCTCCCGGCTGTACACTCGACACTTCCTGGCCACGCTTCGTCGGAAAGCGCTCGCAAAGCTGGCTCATCATCCGGGGCTCTTCGACAAAGGGCGCCTGAATGCCGCGCGAACGTTATACGATTTCGATGAGGCCGTTACGGCCCCAGTTCACGGCTTCGAGGGTGCGTCTGACTACTACAGCCGATCCAGCTCCCGTCATTTTCTCGCTGGCATTCGCCATCCCACATTGCTCCTCAGTGCGTTCGACGACCCGTTCTTGCCGCGAGAGGTTCTGGTTGATGTCGCTAATGTGGCGCGGTTCAATCAGAATCTGACTGTTGAGTTCCATGGGCATGGTGGGCATGTCGGATTTGTCGCAGGGCCCTTGCCTTGGAAGGCGATCTACTATGCCGAAGAACGGGTCGCGGGGTTCCTTTCCAGCGTCATGCGCGAGGATCGAGCAATCTCATCGGTTGCATGAGCATGTTTTTGCAGGCAAGTGAAGCGTTCTCATCACCTTAGGCAACACATGCCGACGGGTAGTGCTGCAATCTCATCATTGACCGTGCATTTTCCTCGTGAGTGGCGACAGCATGAAGACATATTCGCGCGTGTTTCGGCTGGCCATGCTCTCCGCATTCTGCCTGTTGCTGTTGCCGGCCTGTCGCTCGGGGGCGGCGCCGGGCGCGGCAGTACTGACTGCGGGCGCGCCGTCGGTGAACACCGAAGACCTCCCCGTGATGACGAATGCCGGCGCCGAGACACTTCTGGTCGACGTTCGGGCCGCAGCACCAGAGATTCTCGTCGGCCTGCGGTACGCTACCAGTGACAATTTTACCGGTGCCCCCCTGCCGGGTTACGAGGGCAATCACGCGTATCTCCGTCGAGAGGCCGCATCAGCGCTGGCACGGGTGGCCCGACGGGCCGGCCGAGAAGGGTACGCCGTGTACGTCTTCGATGCGTATCGTCCCGTGCGCGCAACTGACGCCATGGTCGCCTGGACAGAACGGGTTGGACGGCAGGATCTGATCACGAATGGCTACATCGCCAGTCGGAGTCGCCATAATCTCGGCCTCGCGATCGATCTCACCATCGTGGACGCTCGGTCCGGGTCGCCACTCGACATGGGGACGCCGTTCGACACCTTTTCACCGGCCGCGCACACGGCGCACGCCGCCGGCACGACGCTCGAGAATCGGCTGCGGCTCAAGCGCCTGATGGAGTCCGAGGGGTTTCTGAACTACGACCAGGAGTGGTGGCACTACAGCTTCAGCGCTCCGAACCCCGTGCGCTTCGATCGCGTTATCCACTGAGTAGACCCCTTCACCAGAGGACACTCCCCCATGCCCACCCTCGTTCGGCCGGCTCTTGGCATCGGCCTGATCATACTCTCCGCCGCGTGTCCGCGAACCACGCCGCCAGCTGACGTCCATGCCGAGCATGTATCAGCCACGTCGGCCACCGCAACGATGGCTGGCGAGCTACAGGACGCCGCCATTCCGGCGAGCTCCGTTGGCGTCGCGGCCCGTTTGGCGAGCTCGCCGCGGCACGGCGAGTATGTCACGATCCGCACAGGCCCTTCGGACAGCGTGCGGGCCTGGGTCGTGTACCCGGAGCGCGCCACGAAGGCCCCCGTGGTCGTAGTCGTGCACGAGATCTTTGGACTGTCCACGTGGGTGCGCGGCGTGGCGGACCAGCTTGCGGCCAATGGGTTCATCGCCATCGCGCCGGATCTGCTCACCGGAAAGGCCGCGCCGGCGCCTGGGACGGATACCCTCACCCAGGCTGTCGCGACATCGACGATCCGAACACTTCAATCGGCCGATGTGCAGCGCCAACTCGCGGCGGTGGGACAGTACGGGATGTCACTGCCTTCGGCAGAGAAGAAGTACGGCATCGTCGGCTTCTGCTGGGGCGGGAGCACGTCGTTCGCGCACGCGGTCGCGAGCCCCCCTGGCCTCGGTGCGTCGGTCGTGTACTACGGCACCTCGCCCGCCACTCCTTTGCTGGTGAACGTGAAGGTGCCGGTGCTCGGCCTCTATGGCGGCAACGACGCTCGTGTCGGCGCCACCGTTCCGCCCGCCGACTCCGCCATGCGCGCCCTCGGCAAGAGCTTCGAGCCGCATTCATTTGCCGGTGCCGGCCACGGCTTTCTCCGGCAACAGAGTGATTCCACCGGCGCCAATCTCGCGGCCTCCCGCCAGGCCTGGCCACTGACGATCGCCTTTTTCCGCACCCATCTCGGCGGCTGATGTCCTACGTCTTTCTGGTGTCCTTCATTGCGGGCCTGCTGCTCGCCGTCCGCATCATGTTCTTCGGCGCGGAGCGCCGGCGCGTCCGAACTGCGGGGGGCATGCCCCTGAGGCGATCCGAGCCAGCGATCGTGGCCTTTCTCGTCATGTTCGGGGTCGCCGGCTACCTGCTCACGCGCCATGGGACGATGAGCACCGGCGAGGGTGCGGGACTGGCGCTGTTGCTGGGCGTGCTCTGGGCTGCGCTCGTGACTTGGCTCGCGATTGCGACAGCCCGGGTGACGCCGGAGCACGACCCCGACGATCCCCGCTTTCTACTCCAGGGCCACGTGGCCGTCGTGACGCAGGCCATCCCCGCGGAGGGCGAGGGCGCCATCACCTACGGCGAGGGTGACGGCCATCGAATTCTGCCCGCACGGGCGATCGATGAGAGCGCCATCGCCGAGGGACTCGAGGTGTGTATCGAGCGGGTGGACAGCGGGGTGGCGTTCGTCGAGCCCTGGGCGCTGGTGGAAGCACGACTCTGAGTCGCACGGCCCTGGCATGTTGTACGCGGTGTGGCGATGAGTCGAAGGGCGGGGTCTCCCTTCTGATGCGCGCCCGGGGGCGAAGGAGGAGAATATGTCGGACGCAGAGATTTTCATGCTCGTCTTCGCGGGATTCTTCATCCTCCGGGGTGTGGCCGCTACGGTGTTCTTTCTCTACATCCTCCCCGAAGGGGACCGCTGCCCGAATTGCAACGCGGTCACCCTGCACGTCCAGTCTCGCGTGCTGAACAGGTTGCTGCCGATGTTTCGCACGAGCTGGTGCTACGAGTGCAACTGGACCGGCATGCTGCGGCGGGGGTCACTCACGCCGACGGTGTCATCCGAAGTCTCGTCGAGGCTTCCTACGAGGCGGCCGTAACGGGTCCTGTGGACGCCCGCGCCAGGAGGGCGAGCCACTCCGGCCAGCTTCCACTCAACTCGAAGAAGTCTTCGTAGTAGGTGAGGCCGGTACTTTCCAGTTCGTCGACGAGTGCCCCCAGCGCTTCGACGTCGTAGATCGGCCCGAGGGCGACGATGTCCCCCTCTACGCGAAACTCGGTGTCCGTCAGCCCGAGACGCTCGTCGAGTGAGGCGCGCGTGAGTCCGGCGCGCTCGTACGCCGGTCTTCGAAAGAAAAGCGTTGGAACGCCCTGCATGACGGATAACGGCATGATCGTGCTCCGGTCGGCGAGCCTTCGGGTCGGGTGGTAGAGAGAGTGCTACCAAGTTATGCCGTGGATGGCACCACCTCCACCCGTCCAGACCTCGCTATCTTTCTGAGATGACGGAGTCGCTCTCCCAGTTCGAAGCCGAGTTCGAAGTGGTCGTCATCGGCGCGGGACACGCCGGAACCGAGGCGGCCGTCGCAGCGGCGCGTCGGGGCGCGACTACCGCGCTGGTCACGAGCGCGCTCGAGACCATCGGGCAGATGTCGTGCAATCCGGCCATCGGCGGCGTGGCCAAGGGCACGGTCGTCCGCGAAGTCGACGCGTTGGGCGGCATCATGGGCCGAGCGACGGATTTGGCCACACTCCAGTTCCGGATGCTGAATCGGAGCAAGGGCCCCGCCGTCTGGGCACCGCGGGCGCAATGCGATCGTGGCTTGTATCGCCGCGCCGTCCGGTCGTTGATCGAACAGCACCCACGCCTCGCAACGATTCAAGGTACGGTCGCTCGGCTGCTTTTCGACGGCGATCGCATCCGCGGTGTGGAAACCCTCGAGGGCCGTCGCTTTGGTGCACGCTGCGTCGTGGTCACTACCGGCACCTTCCTGCGAGGCCGCATACATATCGGAACCACGAGGTCGCTTGCCGGCGGCCGAGCAGGGGAGAACTCCACCACGCACATGGCGGAGCAGCTCGAGCGCGCAGGTCTCGAGGTGGCACGGTTCAAGACTGGAACGCCACCGCGCATCGATGGGCGGTCAGTGCGGTGGGACGCGCTCGAGCGTCAGATGAGCGAGGTAGAGCTCTTCGACTACTCGTGGTCACACTTCTGGCCTGATTCGCGACGTCGACCGGATGGCAGCACTCGCCACCCTGACCAACTTCCCTGCTGGATCACCTTTCTCGGCGCCGAGGGGAAGGCGATCATCGAGCGGCACATCGGTGAGTCGGCGATGTACGGCGGCGCGATCGCCTCACGTGGACCGCGGTACTGCCCGTCCGTCGAGGACAAGATCGTGAAGTTCCCGGCTGCGGAGCGGCATCAGCTCTTCCTCGAGCCCGAGGGACATGATACGTACGAGCTGTACGTAAACGGCCTTTCCACGTCGCTGCCGGCGCCCGTGCAGCTCGCCGTGCTCCGCTCCGTGCCAGGACTCGAGCAGGTGAGTATGACCCGCGCCGGTTATGCGATCGAGTACGACTATTATCCACCAACCCAACTGGACTCGACGCTGCAGGTGCGCTCGATTCCCGGGCTCTTCTTCGCAGGCCAGATCAACGGCACCACCGGCTATGAGGAGGCGGCTGGGCAGGGCCTCGTGGCTGGCGTGAACGCCGCTGCACGTGCGCTGGCTGGCGAGCCGTTGATCCTTGGTCGGGAGAGCTCCTATATCGGTGTCCTTGTGCATGATCTCGTCACTCGCGGCGTGGACGAGCCATATCGGCTCTTCACCTCACGGTCGGAGTTCCGCCTATCAATCCGCCAGGACAATGCACTCCGTCGGTTGGCACCGATCGGACTTTCACTTGGGCTTTACGACGAGCGGGAACGTGGGATGGTCGATGCTCGCCTCGCCGCGGAGGACGAAGCGCTCCGGCTGGCCGAGGCGACGTCGATCACCCCTGAGATGGCCGCACCAGTGCTCTCGGCCGCAGGCAGTGCCCTGCTGGCACATGCCGTTCGCATCAGTGAGGTGGCACGGCGGCAATCGGTCTCACTTCTTGATCTCTTTCGCGCGGCCGCTGTGGGTGAGGACCTGCCGGGCGACGCGGTGGTAAGCACGGAGTTGCAACTCAAATACGCAGGCTATTTCTCCCGTGAGCACAGCGCGGCGGAGAAGGTGCGGCGCATGGGCGCGTTCCGGCTGGACGGGTCACTGCCGTACTCGGAGATGAACTCACTCTCGTACGAGGCGCGGCAGAAGCTGTCGGCGCTGCGCCCCTTGACGCTAGCAGAGGCGGCGCACGTGCCGGGCGTGAGCCCCAACGACATTCAGAATCTCGTCATCGAGATCGAAAAGCGTCGTCGACGCATGTCGATTGCTCTCGACCAGCATGCGGACTGAGACCATCGATGGGTTCGTGAGGTAATGCAGCCGAAGTCGGCAGCTCAACGCAGCTCTGATGTGCAGGTCAGCCGATCAACGGCGTCTCCCTCCGTAGCGGGCGTTGTGATGCAACTGGTACGCGTCGCGCGGCTACAGAGGCGTCAATTAGTATCTTTTGGTGTCTAATACACTTCCATTTGTTCTTTCATCCTCTTTCCAATGAAATCCATGCACAGATACACTCGTCGATTTCTTGCCTCGGTCATGCTCGCCGGTGGAGTTGGCGTCGCCGTCGCACCGATGGCGCGGGCGCAGAATGCGGTCGCGGCCATGCCGTCGCTCGTTACCTCGGGACAGGGTGAAGCCAAGGTGACGCCGGATCGCGCGTCGGTCCTGGTGAACGTGCAGACCCGCGCGGCAACAGCGGCTGCGTCGGCGTCGGAGAATGCGCAGAGGACACGCGCGGTGATCGATGCATTGCTCAAGCTTGGGCTGCCGAAGGAGCAGGTAACGACCGAGGGGTATACCGTGTACCCGGAGATGCGCTACGACAATACCGGGGGCTCGCCGCGCGTAACGGGCTACGTCGTCACCAATACGGTTCGGGCCGAGACGCATAGGCCAGAGCAGGCCGGGGCCATCGTGGATGCGGCCCTCGGCGCCGGCGCCAACGTGATCAACAGCCTGTCTTTCTACGCATCCAGCATCGAGGAGCCCCGCCGTCAGGCGATCGCACTGGCGGTTGCCAGTGCCCGGGCGGATGCCGAGGCGATGGCGCGTGCGGCGGGGGGTTCATTGGGCGGACTTCTCGAGTTGTCGACCCAGGGACCGACGATGCCTCCGCGACCGATGTTCGATGCCGGGATGATGCGAGCCAAGGTCGCTCAAGCGGACCCGACGCCAATCAACGCGGGGCAGCTGACAATTACGGTGTTCGTGACCGCTCGTTGGCAGTTCGTTTCTGGTCGCTAAAGGCGCAAAGAGGTTGTTAACCCCTATAACGTTCGGCTAACGTTAGAGTGTTCTATAACGCTACCGTGAAGAGCTCGCCATTGGCGGGCTCTTCGCTTTTGATGTGCCACGTGGCTCATTGTCGGTCAAGGGCCATTCCCAGGTGCCACGTGCCTCTGTTCCACCCTGGAACATATCGCTATATTGGACCGTGCGCGAATTCGACATTGGGTACATTATGGGCCTCGTCGTCGGAGAGGGTTCCTTCACCGCCGACCGTCAACAGCCGTACCTACAGGTAAAATTCCACGCGCGAGATCCATTTCCGCTGCGTCAGCTCGCGGATCGACTCGGAGGGAAGGTGTACGGCCCCTACCGGCACCAGAGCCGCCATTACTTCACCTGGCTGCTGCGCGGTGCCGAGTTGAAGGCCGCCCTTCCACTCTTCCGCGAGCATCTGCCGGAGAGCTGGAAACGAGAGCAGTTCGAGCACTGGCTGGAGCAGCATCGATACTTCTTTGCGCGCGACCGTAGCTCAGAGTCCCGCGCGCTCACCGCAGACACCGAACGATAGGCACCCGTGGCCCGCGTCATTGCGATTGCAAACCAGAAAGGCGGGGTTGGCAAGACCACCACCGCCGTCAACCTGGCCGCTAGCCTGGCTGTTGCCGAGCGTCGAACCCTCCTCATCGACGGTGATCCGCAGGGAAATGCGACGAGTGGCGTCGGCGTCGACCGCGCCAGCTTCGAACGAACCACCTACGACGTTCTCCTCAACGAGACCGACATCGCGCACGCCCGACTCCGCAGCGTGCAGTTCCAACATCTCGACGTCCTTCCCGCCACTCCGGACCTTGCGGGTGCCGAGGTGGAGCTGGTCGCCGCCCCGGAGCGAGAGCACCGGATGCGTCGAGCGGTGAATGCAGTTCGCGATGACTATGACTTCGTACTGATCGACTGTCCTCCGTCCCTCGGACTGATCACCCTGAACATGCTCGCCGCCGCCGACGCGTTGTTGATCCCCCTGCAGTGCGAGTACTACGCGCTCGAAGGCCTCAGCCAACTGCTCAACACGGTGCATCTCATCCAGCACGGCGTAAATCCAAAGCTCGCCATCACGGGGGTGCTGCTCACAATGTATGACGCACGGTTGAATCTCTCGCGACAGGTCGCCGCCGACGCCCGTGAGTATTTCGGATCCCAGGTGTTCGAGACCGTGGTACCTCGCAACGTGCGTCTGGCTGAGGCGCCAAGCTTTGGAAAGCCGATCGTGCTCTATGACGTCCAGAGTATCGGCGCCCAAGCGTATATGGCGATCGCCAACGAACTCATCGCGCGCGAGCCAGAGCCGACTCGGACTGTGGTCCTCCCACACCTTGCTACCAGTACGATGGCTGGAGAGGCCCGACTATGAGCGCGGACGCCCCTCGCCGACTCGGCCGCGGCCTCGAGGCGCTCATCTCGACCGCGAAGCAACAGCGCGATGGCGGGCAGGCGAAGACAGAGCGAGAGGTCGGGGACAGTTCGATCCTTCGTCGTGTGGCGGTTGCCGACGTCGCACCGAACAGATTCCAGCCGCGCCGCACCTTCACCGAGGCTGATCTCGCCGAGCTCGTGGCGTCCATCAAGTTGAACGGACTGCTTCAGCCCATCACGGTGCGATCGCAACCTGGAGGTGGCTGGGAGCTCGTGGCCGGAGAACGCCGGCTGCGTGCCGTTGGCCGCCTTGGTTGGACCGAGATTCCGGCTGTCGTGCACGATTTCGACGACCGTGCGATGCTCACCCTCGCACTGGTCGAGAACCTTCAGCGCTCCGACCTCAATCCCCTCGAGGAAGCGGAGGGCTATCAGCGGCTCATCGACGAGTTTGGCCTCACGCAGCAACAAGTGGCCGACGCCGTAGGCAAGGATCGCACGACGATCACAAATCTGCTACGCGTGCTGACCTTGCTCCCTGCGATTCGTACGATGGTCGAGAAGGGGCACATCACAGCCGGGCACGCCCGCGCGTTGCTGCCCATCAAGGACGAGAAGCGGCAACTGGATCTGGCGAATGAGATCGTCGCACGCCAGCTATCGGTTCGCGAGGTCGAGGCACGAGCACGGGAAACAGTCAGCGACGGGGCTCCACGCGCAAAGGCCAGCACTGGGCGCACACCGGGGATCGCGACCGGCACCTCAAGCTCCGATCCAGCCGCTCGGCGGGTGGAGGAGCAGCTGCGAAAACACTTTCAGACGGATGTCCACATTCAGCAGCTGGGGAACGATCGGGGCGTCGTTCGCATCTCCTTCTATAGCGCCGACGATCTGGACCGCCTGCTCGATTTGGTGCTGGGCAAGGGCCGGAGTGATTTCGACTGAGAAACAGGCGTTTCGTGACCTGGGCCAATCGACGGGTCGTAAGCGTTTGTTTATCACGATTGTCCACACCATTTGTCCACAGCTGGACAAGCCAAAGCTGCACAACAGCTTAACCTCATGAAAATGCGCTCCACTCAGCGGATTTCCACACTTTTCCACATCGTTCTCACGTCGCTGGCGCTCGCTGCCTGCACCAAGAGTGTACCCGACGCCAAGCAGACCCAAGCTCCGACCGACCGAGCCGACAAGCCCTCGGACTCAACCACCTTCCGCGTCGCCCTGCTCACCCCTGGGCCAATCAGCGACCAGTCGTGGAACGGAGGCGCCTACCAGGGTTTGATGCGCATCCGGGACAGCCTCGGGGCAACCGTGAGCCACATTCAGACCAAGACGCCCGCGGAATTCGAGGAGCAGTTCCGGCAATACGGGGCACAGGGCTACGACCTGGTCTTCGGACACGGCTTCGAGTTCCAGGATGCCGCCAAGCGCGTCGGACCCGACTTCCCGCGTACGATCTTCGTGACGACTTCCGGAACCACGAGCGGGGCCAACGTTGCCGGAATCGAGTTCGCCTTTGCCGACGCGTCATACCAGGCTGGATTGATCGCCGGATCCATGACCAGGTCGAACATCCTCGGCGTCATCGGAGGTACGGAGCTGCCACCGGTGAAGGAGAGCTTCGATGCCTTTACCCGCGGCGCCAAGGCCATGAATCCCAAGGTCGAGGTGCTCACATCGTACATCGGAAACTGGGACGACGTGAGCGCTGGGAAGGAGCAGGCGCTCGCGCAGATCGGACGAGGCGCCGATATCATCTTCCAGAACGCCGACGCAGCTGGGCTCGGGGTCTTTCAGGCGGCTCGCGAGACGCGAAAGGCCCTCGTGGTCGGATCCAACTCCAACCAGAACGGCGTCGCGCCCGAGGTCACGATCGCGAGCGTCGTGATCGACCTCCCGCACGCGTTCCTCACCGTCGCGCGCGAGGTGAAGGAGAAGCGTTTTACTCCCCGAGTCATCCGACTCGGCTCGCAGAGTGACGTGGTGTCCCTCGTACTCAACCCCGTGCTCCAACCGCAGATCCCGGCCGCGACGATTCGCACGGTCGATTCCGTCGGCACCCAGCTCCGAGCAGGACACTTCGTACCACCTGGCGCACCCAGATAACGCGCAATGGTCAGCCGCAGCGCCACGCTCGAGGCGATCGCGAAGCACCTGGATGGGCTGCTCAACACGAGCACCGTACCCGATTACCCAGGCGCCTGGAACGGCATTCAGGTCGAGCACCAGGGACCCGTGCGGCGATGCGCGGTCGCGGTGGACGCCTCGCTACGCACCATTCAGGGCGCTGTCGACGCAGGGGCTAATCTCCTAGTCGTGCATCACGGCCTCTTCTGGAGCTCCGTTCGCCCGCTGCGCGGACGTTTCTACGATCGGACCCGTCTTCTCTTCGAGCACGATGTGGCTGTCTACTCGTCGCATCTGCCACTCGACCTACATCCCTCCCTGGGAAACAATGCCCTGCTCGCCCGCGCGCTCGGGCTCGAGCCGACCAGGGGGTTTGCGAGCTTTCAGTCAATCCAGGTGGGCGTGATGGGCGACGGCGATGTGGACACGGCGACGCTGATTCGAAAGGCTGAGGATCTCGCGCAGCGGGAAGGCGGCACCGTGACGACCATCGGCATGCATCCGGGCCGCCGCACGCGACGATGGGCCATCTGCACCGGCGCGGGTGCATCCAGCGACACCATGGCAGAAGCCGTCGCAGCCGGCGTAGACACGCTGATTGTGGGCGAGGGTCCGCACCACACGGGAGTCGAAGCGCAGGAGCTGGGGATCGCCGTCATCTATGCCGGACACTACGCCACGGAGACCTTCGGGGTACGCGCACTTGGTGAGGAGCTGGAGCGCGCGTTCGGCCTCCCATGGAGCTTCGTGGCCGCGCCAACCGGCCTGTAATGGGCAACGCTGCACCGGCGCTCACCCTCACGCATGTCGTCAAGCGCTTTGGCAGCATCACCGCGCTCGACGACGCATCGTTCGAGCTTCGTCCGGGAACGGTGCACGCCCTGCTCGGCGAGAACGGCGCGGGCAAGACGACGCTCATGCACATCGCCTTCGGCCTCGTGCGGCCCGACAGCGGAGGAATCCTCATCCGCGGGCGCGCGGCGCGCTTCCGCTGGCCGGCCGACGCGATTGCCGCAGGCATCGGCATGGTGCACCAGCACTTCACGCTCGTGCCCGCGATGACGGTGGCCGAGAACCTCGCGCTTGGCGGCCATGGTGTGCTGCGACCCGCCGATGCCATTGCACGCGTCCGCGACGTCGCTGCGCTCACCGGCTTCGTCCTCGACCCCGATGCCCTGGTTGAAAAGCTCCCGATCGGCGCGCAGCAACGGGTGGAGATCGCAAAGGCGCTGGTCCGCCGAGCCACGGTGCTCGTGCTCGATGAGCCGACCGCCGTGTTGGCACCGGCTGAAGCGGATGATCTCCTGCGATGGTTGCGCGTCTACACAGCTGCCGGCAATTCGGCTGTGCTCATCACCCACAAGCTGCGCGAAGCCCTCGCGGTCGCTGATGACGTCACGGTCCTTCGGCGCGGGCGCGTTGTCCACACCGCGCTGGCATCGGCCGTGCCCTCGAGCTCCCTCACTACGGCAATGATCGGTGGAGAGCTCGATCCGGCCGGTCGCGAGAGTCCGGTGATCGCTCCACCGGCAACGTCGCCAACCGTGTTCTGTGCCGAGGGACTCGTGCTGGCGGATGGCTCGGGCATGGTCCGCCTGCGAGATGCGACGTTCTCCGTGCGCGGCGGAGAGATCGTCGGAATCGTCGGCGTCGAGGGAGCGGGACACCGCGAGTTGTTGCGGGCCCTCGCCGGACGCCTCGATGCCACCCGCGGTCTGCTCGAGCGCCCGCCGGTTGTGGGCTTCGTGCCCGAGGATCGCCACCACGACGCGGTGCTGCTGGACCGCTCGCTCTCCGAGAACGTCGCCCTGCGCGGTGCGGGCCGACGGAAGGGGCTGATGCGCTGGAACACCGTGCGCGCTCACACCGCGTCGCTCATGCGTGCATTCGACGTGCGCGGGCCGGATGCGGGCGCTACGATGCGCGCGCTCTCAGGAGGGAATCAGCAGAAGCTCGTGCTCGCCCGCGAGCTCGACGACGCCTTCGACGGCAGACCCTCCAGGGGTGACGGACCTCTCGCGCTGGTCGTGGAGAATCCAACGCGAGGCCTCGACGTCCGCGCCACCGCAGACGTACATGCGCGGCTCTACGCAGCGCGTAATCGGGGAGCGGCGGTCGTCGTCTACTCCAGCGATCTGGACGAGGTTCTCGCGCTCGCATCGCGGGTGTTCGTGGCGTATGCCGGCACGCTGCGTGGGGTGCCGCTCGAGCGCGACGCGGTGGGTCGAGCGATGCTCGGGTCGGATTGACTTGCGGCTACGTACGAAGACGCCGAATCGCCGCGATGCCCAGGGCCGGTCCGACAG
>JALYXJ010000171.1 GCA_030947165.1 Gemmatimonadota bacterium | reverse complement strand
TCACGAGGGTGTCCACTGACATCAGCGGATCACCGAGCAGCTCGCACATGCGAGTGCTGTCGCTCAGCAGCGCATCGGGGGCTTCCTGGCCTTCGACGCGGGCGGTGACGCCGAGGCGCGCCGCGAGCCGTTGCGCGAGCTCGCGCACCGAGAGCGTCTCCCGGCCAGCGACGTTCACGACGTACGGCTCCGGCGCGGCGGCGCGCGCCAGGGCGGCGAGCGCGAGCGCGTTCGCGTCTCCCTGCCAGATCACGTTCACGTAGCCCATCGCCACATCGATCGGCACGCCCTGCACGAGCCTGGAGGCGAGATCGGTGAGCACGCCGTAGCGCAGGTCGTGGGCATAGTTGAGTCGGACGATCGCTACGCGCGTGCCATGGCGGGCGGACCCAGCGGCGAACAGTCGCTCGCGCGCGAGGCAGGAGTTGGCGTACTCACCGATCGGCGCCGGCTCGTCGGACTCGCGGGAGCCGCCGCGCGACGGCGGAGTGAGCGGATAGACGTTGCCGGTGGAAAAGACGACGATGCGCGACGTCGCAAAGCGTTCGGCCACGAAGGCCGGCACCGCAGCGTTCATCGCCCAGGTGGACGCCGGGCTTCCGGAGGTGCCGAACTTCTGGCCGGCCATGAAGACGACGTTCGGGGCGTCGGGCACCGCCGCCAGCGCGCGCGGATCGAGCAGGTCGGCCCGCACCGTGTCCACGCCATGGGCACGAAGCTCTTCCGCGGCCGCGGCGCTCGACCAGCGCGAGACGGCGATCACGCGCCGACGCGGGTTCGCGCGTTTGGCCATGCGAGCGAGCGACGGCCCCATCTTTCCGCCGGCGCCCAGGACGAGGATGTCGCCCGGGACGTGGGCGAGCGCGGCGGCCAGGTTCGGGCTCGGCCGCGAGAGCGCTTCCTCGAGCTCGGGCTCCGAGCGCGGCGCGCGCCCGGGGTCCGTCATCCGGCCCGCGCGGACGCCGTCTGCTCGGCGGCGAGCTCCTGCTGCAGCTCCTGCTGCAGCACCTGTCGCGCGGCGATGATGGTGTCGCGCGTGCGATCACGCAGCGCCGCGACGTCGGCGCCGGTGAGCCCGGTCGTGGGAATGGGCGGCAGCACGCGCGCCTTCGCCCGCGCGCGGCGAAAGGCGAAGCTGTGCTTCGCCATGCAGTCGCGCGTGCCGGCGACGGCGATGGGGAGGATCGGGACCCCCGCTTCGATCGCGAGCTTGAACGCGCCGTCCTTGAAGGGGAGCAGCTGCTCGTTGGGAGAGCGCGTGCCCTCCGGGAAGATCATCACGCTCACGTTCTTGCCGAGTCGGTCGCGGCAGCCCTGGAGCGCGCTCACCACACTCTCACGCTTGCCGCGCTTGATCGGGATGTCGCGCGCCATGCGCATCATCCATCCCATGACGGGGATCCTGAAGATCGTGTCCTTCGACAGCCACTTCATCTCCCACGGAAAGTGGCTGATGAGGAAGATGTCGGCGTACGATTCGTGGTTGGAGACGGCGACGTAGGGGAGCCGTGGATTGGCGGGCGGTGCGCCATCCGTCTCGAAGTGCCAGAGGGGATTGAGCTTCACCGACATCATGGCGAGCTGGCGGAAGGCTCGGCCGGCGTGGTAATGGCCGCGATCGAACGGCGCTGTGACGAGCCAGACGGCGGCTACGTACAGGAAGCCGACGAGCACGACCGTGACCGCGGCGACCCAGGCCCAGGCGCTGAGTATACGCTGCATGTATCGTGGAGTGCGGTGACGACAGGGTGAGGACGACGGTGCGGAACTAGGCGCGCTGGAAATCGGGGCGCCAATCGCGGATTTCGCGCTTCACCGCCTCCGCCGTCGGAAGCTCACCACGCAGACACCGCTCCACCAGTCCCGTCAGCTCGTTATCGCCGGCGAACCGGAGGCCGATGAGCTGGCGGAGTCGGAGCTCCGGAATGCGCGCGCGCAGCTCAGCGGGGAGGGTGGCGGCCAGGCGCAGTCGCATCTCGAGGGCGATCAGCCGATTCTGCACGTGCAGCGTGGAGGCGCGACTCGCGACCAGGCCAGCCACGAGCCCAAGCGAGACGACCACCAGCCACGCGTTCCAGGCGGTCGGTCGGCGGATGGCATGTCCGACCGCGACGGCGACGTTGGCGAACAGGATGGGGAGCGCGACGTAGTGGAAGAGCGGGAAGAAGCGCCGATGCGTGGCGTACGTCTGTACGGGACCGGATGCGCGCGGGGG
>JALYXJ010000167.1 GCA_030947165.1 Gemmatimonadota bacterium | reverse complement strand
GCCCCGCGCGTCGAGCTACCGGAGCAATGCGGCGCGCCGCAGTGGCGGAGGAGGAGCCGGTGCCGCAACGGCGCGCGTCGTCGTCACCGAGGGAACGCCGACCGACGCATAGCGGACCGTGTAGTCGGGAAAGATGCCGAGGATGAGGATGGTTGCGGCGCACGCCACCATGACGAGCCCTGTCCACGCCGGCGTGCGCGGGATCGCCGGCGCCTCGGCCGGGCGGGGCCGCATGAACATCACCATCACGACGTACAGATAATAACCCGCCGAGATCACGGTCGTGAGCACCAGTACCACGGCCAGCGTGATCTGCGGAACCGGCGACTGCAGCGCGGCCTTGAGGATGTACCACTTCGCCAGGAAGCCAGCCCCGCCGGCTATCGGGAAACCAAGCAGCGCCATCATGAAGATGGTCATCGCGACGGCCAGACCGGGACGCACGGTCCAGAGTCCACTGATGTCGTCGGTGGTCACCGGCGCGTCGCCGCGAGAGAGCACGATGATCACGGCGAACGCACCGAACACCGCCAGCGTGTACGCGAGCAGGTAGAACAGCATCGCCGACGCACCCTGCGGTGTCGCCGCCGCGATCGCGACGAGGATGAACCCCGCGTGGGCGATCGACGAGTACGCGAGCATGCGCTTCAGGTTGCGCTGCTGGAGGCCGATCGCATTGCCGATGATCATCGTGGCGATCGCGAGCCCGACCACCGCCGTGTGCCAGACGCCGTACTCGCCGGCGAACGCCTCGAGCCACACGCGCAGAAAGGCGGCAAAGGCCGCGGCCTTCACGCTGGCGGCCATGAACGCCGTGATCGGATTCGGCGAACCGTCATAGACGTCGGGCGCCCACATGTGGAATGGCACCGTGGCCACCTTGAACCCGAAGCCCACGAGCAGCATCGCGATGCCGAGCAGAAGGATCGGACTCGTCGCGAGGCCCTGCTCCAGCACCCGCAGGCGGATCTCGTGCAGCCCGGTGGTGCCGGTGGCGCCGTACACGAGCGCGATGCCGTACAGCAGGAAGGCGGTGGAGAAGGCGCCGAGCAAGAAGTACTTCAATGCGCCTTCGGCCGACCGGGCGCTCCGGCGATTGAGCCCCGCCAGCGCGTAGATGGACACCGACATCAGCTCGATCCCGAGGAACACAATCATCAGGTCGCGCGCCGCCGTCAGCAGCATCATGCCCGACGCCGCGAGCAGAATCAGGACGTGCGTCTCGGCCGTCGTGGTGCCGGAGCGATCATTGTCGTCGATTCCCAGGGCGATCGCCGCGATCGTGCCGATCAGGATGACGAAGTCCATCATCCAGCGGAAGTTGTCCACGGCAATCGGGCCGTCACCCGCCGACGTGTGCCCGAACAGCATCCCCGTGACCGCACCGAGGGTGGCGATGCACAGCACGATGGACAGCACTCCCACCAGCCTCTGGTGCGAGGCCGACTCCCGCCGCCAGACGGCCACGAGGAGGAGCAGCATGGCCCCGCCCATCAGGATGAGATCCGGCAGCAATGCCGCGGTGAGGTGCGCCGGAATGGACAGATTGTAGTAGTGCATCAGCGGCGCCCTCCGCGCTCATCCACCGAGGCGGTCGACAGCGCCGCGCGGGTCTCCACTGTCCGGACGAACTGCTCGGCCGCGGGCTGCATGCGTCGCAGCACGGGCGCGGGGTAGACGCCCAGCCAGATGATACCGGCGAGCAGCGGCGCGAGCAGCAGGAGCTCGCGACGATTCAGGTCGGATACGTGCTCGTTCTCGGACTTGTCGAGCGAATTGAACAGGATGCGCTGGATCGCCCAGAGCAGATAGGCCGCGGCGATGATCACGCTCGTGGCCGCGACGAGCGCCAGCACCGGGAAGGTGCGGAACGAGCCAAGGAGCACGAGGAACTCGCCGACGAAGCCGTTCGTGCCCGGCACGCCGATGGAGCTGAGAGACACGAGGGTCAGTGCCGCCGCGAACATCGGGACGACCCGCGCAATGCCGCCGTAGTCCTCGATCAGGCGCGTGTGGCGCCGCTCGTAGATCATGCCGATGAGGAAGAAGAGGGCGCCGGTGGAGATGCCGTGGCTGAGCATCACCATCAACGCGCCCTGCACGCTCTGCACGGTCAGGGCAAAGATGCCGAGCATCACGAAGCCAAGGTGGCTGACGGAGCTGTAGGCCACGAGCTTCTTGAAGTCCGGCTGCACGAGCGACACGAGCGCGCCGTAGACGATGCCGATCACGGCGAGCACGAGGATGATCATCCGCACCGTGGGATCCATCGCCGCGCCCGGGAAGAGCGGCACGGCCAACCGGATGAAGCCGAAGGTGCCGAGCTTCAGCATGATGGCCGCCAGCACCACGGAGCCGGCCGTGGGCGCCTCGACGTGTGCGTCCGGCAGCCAGGTATGGAAGGGGAACATCGGCACCTTGACCGCGAACGCGAGGAAGAAGGCGCCAAAGAGCCAGTACGCGGCGTGCGGCGAGATGCGCGCCGTCGCCATGATCGCGTCGTAGGAGAAGTTCGGAATGCCGCTACCGGGACCCGCGGCGGCGAGTCCCAGGTAGATGATCGCCACGAGCATGAGCAGTGACCCGATCATCGTATAGATGAAGAACTTGAGGGTCGCGTAGATGCGCCGCTGTCCGCCCCAGATCCCGATGATGAAGTACATCGGGACAAGCATGACCTCCCACATCGAGTAGAACAGGAACAGGTCGAGCGACATGAATACGCCGAGCATGCCGGTGGTGAGGACGAGCAGCAGCGAGTAGTAGGCGGCACTCTTGCGGCGGATCGAGCTCCAGCTGCCGATCGAGGCGAGCAGCATGATGAAGGTCGTGAGCAGGACCATCATCAGCGCAATGCCGTCGAGCCCCACGTCGAAGCGGATGCCCCACGACGGGACCCACGCCACGCTGAACCGCTGCTGCCAGCCGGACACCGCCGGGTCGAACGACCACCAGAGGCCGATCGACACGACGAACTCGATGGCGAAGAAGAGCGTGGCCACAACGTTCGAGCGCGTGGCTGCGCCGGACAGCACCTCGTCGGTGCCATCCGGCTCGCGCCGTCCGACGAGGAGCACGAGCGCGGCGCCGACCAGCGGGATGGCGAGCAGCGCCGGCAGGATCCAGCGGTCGTAGCCGACCGAAAGCAAGAACTCGCGCATCTCGTTAGCGGAAGGTGAAGGCGCCGAGCACGAACAAGACACCCACGACGAGCACCCAGGCGTAGGTGCCGACCTGCCCCGACTGCAGCCACGAGCCGGCTAACCCGACGGTGCGCGTCAGCAGCCCGCCCATCTGCACGCTGGATCCTGGCGCGGCATCGTCATCCTTGCTCTGCACGAACAGGCGCGTCAGTCCGTCGATCAATCCGACGTCCACCCCGCGCCAGAGCAGGCTGCGCGAGGTGGAGACGACGGGCTGCACGATTGCGGCGTCGTAGGCCTCGTCCACGTAGTACTTGTTGGCGAGCACCTTCTCGATGCCGTGCTCCTCGGGCGACTGGGCCGCGGGTACGAGCCGCTCCGGCTTGAGACGTACGAGGGCGAGGATGATGCCGGCCACCGCAACGGCGACCGCGGCACCGATCAGCGCCAGCTCCGTGCTCTGCGTCGCCTCGGGCAGCGCGCCCTTGGTCACCACGAGCGTTCCTGCTCCCACCACCGGCTCGAGCCAGTGCTCGAGGAGCCCGACCGGTCCGAGGAAGTCGAAGAGCGCCGGCAAGTTGAACCATCCACCGAACACACTGAGCACCCCGAGGATCACCAGCGGCCCGGTCATGATCCACGGCGCCTCGGTCAGGTACTCGCGCTCCTTGTCGCCGGTCCGGTTGGGACCGTGGAAGGTGTAGAGCATCATCCGCGTCATGTAGATCGCGGTGAGGACCGCCGCCGCAAGCCCGAGCGCGTAGCAGACCATCAACACGACGTTGCCGGGGATGCCGAGCCAGTGCGCATCCGCCAGCGTCGACCCCTGCGCGCGGAGGAACACGCCGCCAAGGATCTCGTCCTTGGAGAAGAATCCGGCAAAGATCGGGATGCCGGAGATCGCCAGCGTCGCGGCCCACATCAGGACCCATGTGGTGGGCATGAATTTCTTGAGCCCGCCCATATTGCGCATGTCCTGCGCGTCGTCGTGGTTGCCGGTGTGATGATATGCCGCGTGCATCACGTAGATCACCGACCCCGACCCGAGGAAGAGCAGCGCCTTGAAGAAGGCGTGCGTCATCAGATGGAACACGCCGGCGACGTACGCACCCGATCCCACGCCCACGAACATGTAGCCGAGCTGGGAGACGGTCGAATAGGCGAGCACCTTCTTGATGTCCCACTGCTTGAGGCCGATCGTCGCGGCGAAGATGGCCGTCAACGCGCCGATGAACACGACGGTGAGGCCGGCCGCCGGCGCGAGGGAGAAGAGGAAGTTGCTGCGCGCGATCAGGTACACGCCGGCGGTGACCATCGTGGCCGCATGGATCAGCGCCGAGACGGGGGTCGGGCCGGCCATGGCGTCGGGCAGCCAGACGTAGAGTGGGATCTGCGCGCTCTTGCCGGCGCAGCCGAGGAACATGAAGAGACAGATGGCGGTGACGACCGCCCCGCCGAACACCAGTTGCGACGGCGCAGCCGCGGCGACGCCGATGTAATCCAGAGTGCCGAGGTTGCTGAACAGCATGAACATGGCGATCAGCAGCCCGAAGTCGCCGACGCGGTTCACGATGAACGCCTTCTTGCCGGCGTCCGCGTTCGCCTTCTCGCTGAACCAGAAGCCGATCAGCAGGTACGAGCAGAGCCCCACCCCTTCCCAGCCCACGAACAGCACCGGATAGTTGGCGCCGAGCACCAGCACGAGCATGAAGAAGACGAACAGGTTGAGGTACGCGAAGTAGCGCGGATACCCTGGGTCGTCCTGCATGTACCCGACGCTGAAGAGATGGATCAACGCGCCCACGCCCGTGATGATGAGGACCATCACCATCGAGAGCTGGTCGAGCTGGAAGGCGGCATTCACCTGAAGGTCGCCGACCGGCATCCAGGCGTAGTAGGTCTGAATGAACGGGGCGTGCAGCTCCGCCCCGCTCGCGCGCATGGCGGCGAGGATCGCCAGGGCCAGCCCGAACGATGCAACCAACACGCCGGGACCGATCAGGCTTGTCAGCGTGGCGAACCGGTGCCGCACCACCGCG